>JAJAYM010000128.1 GCA_027117675.1 Actinomycetes bacterium
TACTTCGTCGTCGCGCACTTCCACTACGTCGTCTTCGGAACCGTCGTGTTAGCGATGTTGAGCGGTTTGTATTTATGGTGGCCGAAGTGGACGGGCAAGATGCTGGACGAACGACTGGGCATGATCCACTTCTGGATGCTCTTCATCGGGTTCCAGGTGACCTTCTTGATCCAGCACTGGCTCGGCGCTGCCGGTATGCCTCGCCGCTATGGCGACTACATCCCAGAAGATGGCTACATCTTGATGAACCAAGTATCGACGGTCGGGTCCATCCTGCTGGGGCTCTCCACGGTGACGTTCCTCTACAACGTGTGGCGTACCAGCAAACGTGGTGTTCTCGTGAACGAGGACGACCCGTGGGGTTGGGGGCGCTCTCTGGAGTGGGCAACGTCGTGCCCGCCGCCCCGGCACAACTTCAACTCGATTCCGCGGATCCGGTCAGAGTCGCCGGCGTTCGACCTCCATCACCCCGAGATCGCCTTCGCCGAGGGGAATGTCTCCAACGAGCCGCTTTTGGCCGAGGTTTTCGGAGCCCCAGAGGTGACCCACCGGGAGGACATCATCGAGGACATCATCGAGGGCAAGGACCAGGAGAGCTGACATGCGTACCGCGGGCCGGCTCTTTGCTCTCTTAGCGTTCTTCTTCGCCTTGCTCGCCGTCATCTACTGGTTCATGTCCAAGGAACCGGCCGGCACGGCCGCCCTGGTCTTCACCGGTGGCCTCGGCTTCCTGGTGGCCTTCTACCTGCTCTTCACCGCCAAGCGGGTTGAGCCACTGCCCGAAGATGACGAAGAAGGTGACATCGCCGAAGGTGCCGGCGTCCAAGGCTTCTACAGTCCGCACAGCTGGTGGCCTTTGCCGGTAGCTGCGGGGGCCGGAATTATTGCGTTTGGCCTTGCTTTTGTCATGTGGTGGTTGATCATCTTGGGCGTGGTCGTCACCGTGCTGGCCACCGCCGGCCTGCTCTTCGAGTACTACCAGGGCAACTTTGCCCGAGAGTGAACAAATGCCCTTGAGGCGGTAGCCTGAGGTGTCGACACTGATAGAAGGAGACGGGAGCCTCCCGTCCCCTTCCATCGATTTACGGGGAAGAACAATAGTGATCACGCGACGCGGCGGCCTTCGATGGCGCACGCTGGCTGCCGCCTCAACGGCATGTCTAGGTCTGGCTGCCTGCACGAATGCTGGTGCCGACGGCGGCGCGGACGCCGCGTCCGAACCGCCGGAGTCCCGAGCGGTGATCGCCATCCCTGCGGCCAAAGAACGGGCCTGGGCGCCCACGCGACCGCTTGTTGTCAAAGCCAAGCAGGGTGTCCTGACCGATGTCGTGGTCACTGACGAGCGGGGTCGCAAGGTCAGCGGAGACTTCAACTCTCAGCATGCGGTGTGGCGATCTGACCAAGCGCCACTTCCATTCGACAGCAGGTACCAAATCGCCGCGCGCGCGTCCGATTCCGACGGGGTAGCCACCCGCACCAAGACGTGGGTTCGCACCGTCAAACCCAAGCGCGTCGCCCACACCGGGCTCAGCCCCTACGGCGAAGCCGTTGTGGGCGTCGGCATGCCGGTGATCATGACCTTCGACCAGCCGGTGCAACGCAAGGCTGCTGTCGAGGAACGTCTCTCGGTGACCACGAAGCCGGCAGTCGTTGGCAGTTGGTACTGGGCCAACGACCAGATGGTGCGGTGGCGTCCGAAGGAGTACTGGAAGCCCGCGACCGATGTCACCGTGCGTAGCCGGCTGGAGGGTGTCAACTTCGGCGGTGGCGTGTGGGGCGACGATAACGACCTCGCCAGGTTCAGCGTGGGTGCGGCCACGGTGAGCACCGTCGACATCAAGAACTTCACCATGGTGGTCGAGCAAGACGGCACTGTCGTCCGCAAGGTGCCGATTACCACCGGTAAGGACGGTTGGGATACCCGGATCGGCACGAAGGTGATCATCTCCAAGCAGCGCAATGTGGTCATGGACGCCGCCACGATCGACGTGGCCAAGGACGACCCGGAGTACTACCGGCTAGACGTCGAGTACGCGATGCGGCTGACCTGGAGCGGGGAGTATATCCACGCTGCTCCGTGGTCGGTCGAGTCACAAGGGAAAGACAACGTCAGTCACGGCTGCACCGGTATGTCGACCCAGGACGCCAGCTGGTTCTACAACCTGTCGAAGCCAGGAGACGTGATCAACTACATCAACGGCTTCAGGACGATGGAACCGTGGAACGGCTACACCGACTGGAACCTCTCCTGGGATCAGTGGAAGAGGGGCAGCGCCCGGTCCTAGGCCGCTCTGGATGCATCGTCGGACAGCCCTCGCGCGGGGGCTATCCGACGTGGCCGCACGTTGCGCACGAGCAGTCGGCGCAGGTACAGAAGGCGCAGACGTCATCGCATGAGGAGCACGTGCACTTCGTGCACTCGTCGTAGTGACCGTCGTGCTCCCGGTGGGCATGGCCGTGATGCAGATAGTCAACGTGGTCGAGGTGAATCACCGAATCGTGCCCACACATGGGGCCGTGGGTGTGATCGTGCGTTTCGGCTGAGCAGTGGTCAGTGGTGGCCATGGACTCTGCCTTCCTAGGTGTGCGGGACGACACCCGTCCCGAGGAGCGGACATGCACACATTGCCATATAAACATCTATGCATGCAAGCCATGGCAGGCGTGGACCCGCGGTGGAGCACGCTGCGAACGTGGAGTGTGCGACCCCCGACTACTCGTGCGGGGCGAGCGCCTTCGTGCGGGCGTCGTCGATCTCGTGGTCGCGCCCGGCGGTGATCTCAGCCTCGTGGTGGTTGCCCTCTTCGATCTCGGCCGCCGTGGGGAGCGTAACCTGCTCGTCGTAGAAGAACTTCGAGAGCTTGGCCTGGACCAGCTTGACGGCGTAGCCGTTCTGCTTGATGCCATTGGCATCAAGCTTGTCGGGCATCGGCAGGGGGAGTGGGGCGTCGGCGCGGGCCAACAGCAGGGCGCGCTCCTCTTCGCGGATCGGCCGGTGCTGCTCGTAGTACTTGCCGTTGGGCAGTCGCTTGATCACGCCGGACTCGTAGCCGTGCAAGAGCTTGTCGCGGTCGCGGCGTTGCAGACCGAAGCAAATGCGCTTGGTGATCACGAAGACGAGCGGCGGAACCACGAATATGGCCACGCGCATGAACCAGGTGATCGCAAAGACGTTGACGTCGAACGTGTTGGCGATGAGGTCATTGCCGCCCTGAACCCAGAGCAGGATGTAGAACGAAAGGCTCATGGTGCCCAGCGCTGTCCGCGTCGGAGCATTCCGCGGGCGATCGAGGAGGTGGTGCGGACTCTTGTCGCCGGTTGCCCACTGTTCGATGAACGGATAGAGCGCCATCAGCGTGAAGATGATTCCCGGCAAGAGGACCGACGGGAACAAGACGTTCAGGCTGAAGGTCCATTGCCCGAAAAGGACGAACTCGACGTTCGGCATCAGGCGTAGGGCGCCCTCGAGCCAGCCGATGTACCAGTCAGGCTGAGAGCCTGCGGTGATCTGGTCGGGGATATACGGCCCGTAGAGCCAAATCGGGTTGATCTGGAAGAGCCCACCCATCAGGGCGGTGACGCCGAAGACGACGAACAAGAAGCCGCCGGCCTTGGCTGCATAGACCGGGAAGAGTGGGTACCCGACGACGTTGCGCTGAGTGCGGCCCATACCGGGGAACTGAGTGTGCTTCTGGAACCACACGAGCATCAGGTGCACCGTGATCAGCGCCAAGATGATGCCTGGAACCAGGAGGACGTGCACGGTGTAGAGGCGGGGAATGAATTCGGTTCCGGGGAACTCTCCGCCGAAGACGAAGAATGAGGCGTACGTGCCGGCAACCGGAATCGAAAGCATGATGCCTTGCGCGATCCGAAGGCCGGTACCTGAGAGCAGGTCGTCGGGAAGGGAGTAGCCGGCGAAGCCTTCCAGCAGGGCCAGGGAGAGTAGGCCGACGCCAATGATCCAGTTCGTTTCACGTGGCTTGCGGAACGCGCCGGTGAAGAAGATGCGCATCAGGTGAACCGAGATCGCAGCCACAAAGAAGAGCGCCGCCCAGTGGTGGATCTGCCGCATCAGCAGGCCACCGCGAATCTCAAAGCTAATGTCGAGAGTTGAGGCGTAGGCCTCTGACATCTTGACGCCGTTCAACGGCAGGTACGAGCCGTCGTAGACAACTTCCAGCATGGACGGTTTGAACCAAAGGCTGAGGAACGTGCCGGATAACAACAAGATGATGAAGCTGTAGAGGGCGATCTCGCCGAGCATGAAGGACCAGTGGTCCGGGAATACCTTGCCTAGTTGCTTCTTGAGGTATTTCGACGCCGGGACGCGGTCGTCGACCCAGAGGTAGCCGGCGCCGCCAGCCTGTTCCACCTTGCTCGTGCTCATCCGCGCTCCCAGAAGCTCGGTCCGACCGGCTCAGCGAAACCTTCGCGAGCAATTAAGTATCCGTCCTCATCTACGGTGATCGCCAGTTGAGGCAGCGCCCGCGAGGAGGGTCCGAAGATCACGTTGCCGGCATCAGCAAGATCAAAGGTCGATTGGTGGCAGGGACACAACATGTGGTGGGTGAGCTGCTCGTAAAGCCCAAGTGGGCAGCCAACGTGCGTGCAGATCTTGGA
>JAJAYM010000129.1 GCA_027117675.1 Actinomycetes bacterium
CTGCGAAGATGGCCCTGCAGCGCGCGAGTATAGGGGGCGGTCTAAGTGGCAGGTACGGGCGGTGCCATTGCGCTCGACGGCTTCCCCACCCTGATGAGCGATCTGCTCAGTCAGCACCTGACCAGCGCCGGTCTCGACGTCGTGACCGCCAGTTCGGCCCGTTCCCCCGACTGCCTCCTTCGATGGATAGACGACCGAACTCGCGGCGCCGCACCAGCAGCCAAGCCGGTGACAACGACGATCGCCGTTACCGACACCGCGGCGACAGCTCGGCATTCACGCGATCAACATCGCGTTGCGGTCAGCTCCCGCGACATCGACCTCGATGCTTTCCTCGTACTGATACTTGCGACGGTCCGCGGCGAGCGAGTAGCCGCATCGACCGGCCGAGGCCGCGCCACCGCGAGCGACCGTGAGCTCGAGGTGATGGAGCTCGTCGCAAAGGGCCACCGCACCAACGAAATCGCCGACACTCTTGCCATCAGTCCGCACACGGTTCGAACGCACATCCAGCACGTGATCCGTCGTCTGGGGGTCAGCAGCCGCGCTGCCGCTGTCGTGCAGCTGACCAACGAGGGCCTGATCGCCACCGAAGGACCCGGCCACCGATGAGCAACACATCGATTGCCATTGTTGACGACCAGCTGCTCCTTGCCACTGCACTGGCACGTTCGCTGGGTGATGAAGACAACCTCGAGATCGTCGGCGTCTTCGCCGACCTCGACTTGGTCTTCCGCGCATTCGACCGTGTCACCCCCGACCTGCTGCTGGCGGCGTCAGGCTTCGTGCGCGACCCGCGGTTTGCCGAGCTGACAGCCACCGTTCGGACCCTCGTTCTCCTCAAGTCAGACGTAGAAGACTCGCTCACGGCGGCACTTGAGTCCAAAGCAGCGGGCGGCGTGCCGTGGACGGTCCCCTACCCCGCCCTCGTGGCCAACATCAGGGCTGCCATTCGCGGTGAGGTCTGTGTCCCTCGCGAGCTATTGGGCGGACTGCTCGGCCATCTGATTGAGCGCAACCGCCAGCGACGCACTGAGGACGCACGCTTGGACGCCCTCAGTCGACGCGAACGAGAGACGTTGACGCTTCTGGCGCAGGGGATGGAGATCGGCGCGATTGCTGACCAGCTCGTCGTCTCACGTCAGACCGTCCGCTCCCACGTGCGGGCGGTCATGGCCAAGCTCGAAGTGAACTCACGACTCGAGGTCATCCAGCTGGCGCGCGAGTGGGAAGCGGATGGAACGATGACCCCCGGGAGTGAGACATGACACAGAACCCGATGCACCTGCGACCGATGCGCCGGTCGGGGCTCACCCTGCGCTCGACAAACGCAGGATTTGAGGTGATCGACGAGTCCGGCGAGACCGTCGCCGCGCTCAACGACACCGGCCTGGCACTGTGGCGTGTCTGCGACGGCGAGGCGACCATCGAAGAAATCGTGAGGGCAGCTGCACAGCTCTTCGACGCCCCTGTCTCGGTGATCGAGGCTGACATCTCCCGTGCCGTAGAGCAGTTTCACGCGCAGGGCCTGCTGGAGGTCGAGCCCGGTGCCGAGTCCAGCTGAGCGCTCGGCGACGCACCCAGAAGAGAGTGCAGGCGACAGTTGGAAGTCGGGGCCCTACTGCGCCCTCAATCACACCTTCGTTGTGCGCACCAACGCGAGTGACACATTCCAGCCAAGGCTCGAGCGACAGCTCGCGCCCCTACTCTGCCCAGCGTCGATGGGTGCCGAGCGCGTCGAGGCGCATCACTATCGGCTCGAGGACCGGCGAGAGCCAGGTGCCAATAGGTATGCCGTCTTCGACAACGACGTGCTCGTCACCACGTCACCGAGCCGCTTTGTCGCCGCGGGCACGATCCATTGGCTGGCTAACCAAGGGGCCGTCACCTCCTGCGACCCGGCGAGCGTCCAGTTGCACGCGGGGGCCGTTCAGCTGGCCGAGGCCACGCTGGTGTTACCAGCCCCGATGGACTCCGGCAAGAGCACCACGGTCGCCGCCATGGTCCGCCGTGGCTTCACCTACCTCACCGACGAGATCGTCGAACTCACCGCACGAGGCGAGATCCACCGCAGCTACCCCAAGGCCCTCTCGCTGGACCGCTCCAGCATCGACCTGCTGGGCGGCATCCCTGAACCCTTCGCCGGAGCCGCCCGGGAGCCGCAATGGCACGTGCCAGCCGGTTGGCTCGGCCCCGCGCCGGAACCGAGACTGCCCACCACGGTGGCTGCCCTCATCTTCCCCGTCTACACGCCCCAAACAGCCTCCGAGCTGGTGCCGATGACTCCGGGCGAAGCCGCCGTCTCGTTGGCAGAGTCCACCTTCCGATTCCCCGAACGCTCTGCGCGGTCGATGCCAGTGCTGACAAACTTGGCAGAGCAGGCCCCGGCCTTCCGGCTTTTCATCGATGACCTCGACGAGGGCGTTTCGGCCCTGGCGTCGCTGGTCGACGAACTGACCTGATCACAGCACGTTGGCGCCCGCAACGGCGAAAAGGAGAACCGATGCCGGTCGAGACCGACAGCAACCCCGCAGCCCTGATGTTGACGAAACCGGAGGCGCGCAGCGATGTGCTGTTTTCGCAGGTCGGCAACGAAGCGGTGATCTTCGACCCAACAACACAGCAGATGCATCGACTCGACC
>JAJAYM010000130.1 GCA_027117675.1 Actinomycetes bacterium
GCCAGCGACTCGTCCGGCCGTTCGGGCGTCAGCATGCTCGCATTGGCGTTGAGCGCCCACCCGAGCTCAGCGCACTCGGGCTCACCGTCGAGGACCGCCAGAGCCTCAGCCGCGAGTCGCTCGTGCGCCTCACCGTCACAGAGCCGCCACCGGGCATGCGACAACTTGCGCAGGGCTTCGCTCTCACGCCGCCGGTTGCCCAGCTCACGCCAGCAGTCGACGGCGCGCGCACGCAGGTCTGCCGACCGCTCCCACTGGTCAAGCAGTCCGTACTCGTCAGCCAGGCGATCACGCCAGGACGCCACGAGGTGCGGCTCGGCCTCGTCCACCCAGCGCATCGCTCGCTCGAGCTGCACCGCCGCCTCGCGGTGTGCGCCCAGCTGCGCCGCGTGTTCCGCAGCCGGTGGGGCGTAGGACAGCACCGCTGAGGTGTCCTGGGCAAGCTCGGCGTGGTGGGCCAGCCGCGCGTCGTCGACGTCGCCGCGCCGGACGAGAACATCCAGCACGGCAACGTTCATGCTGCGACGCCGGTGGTCAGGAAGCGACGCCTCGATGGCCGCACGGGCCAGCTCATGCCGAAAACTCAAGGTGTCGCCCGACCCAACGAGCGCACCGGAGGCGAGGCACTCGTCCAGCACCTCAGAGCTGGTCGCGGCTACCTGCTGCAGGTCGGTGACACGGGCCGATGGTCCGAGCACCGCGACCCAGTCCGCAAGGTCACGCGCGGCGGGCGAGAGCCGACAGATGCGAGCCTGCACCGCGTCGTGCACAGAGGTGAGCAGTTGGTCGCCTGAGGATGCCAGTGCCTCCCGCACGAAGAACGCGTTGCCGCCGGTGAGTTCGTAGACACCCCTACCGTCGACGCCGTGCTCATGCGCAAGGACGGTAACGGCGTCCGGCGACAGCGGCGGCACCGAAAGCCGTCGCGCCCAGCGATGCGAGCCAACCTCGCCGAGCAACGTGCGCAGCGGGTGGTCGCGTCCGAGCGCGTCGTCTCGGTAGGTGGTGAGGATCAGGACGCGGCAGTCACGAACACGTCGACTGAGGAACTGGATCAGGTCGAGGCTGGCCTCGTCGGCCCAGTGCACGTCCTCGAACACAAGCACGGTGAGCTCGTCGGACGCGGTGAGCTCGTCGCGCAGCAGCCGGAAGACGGTGCCTCGTGGCAGGTCTTCGCCGCGACACACTTTCGCAAGCTCACCGCCGAGCTGATCGGCGACGTCCCGCAGGGGCGCGAGCGGCTGTGGTGTGAGCGAGCCGTCGCACGCGCCCCACAGCCAACGGTCGTCAGGCCGGCAGCGCTGAAACTCCTCGACGAGGGCAGTCTTGCCGACCCCGGCCTCACCGGCGATCAGGACGACGCGGCTGTTGCCGCCCGCGGCGTCGCGGGCATACTCGTCCAACAGCGCGAGGAAGTCCTCCCGCTCCAAGAGCTCCATCCGTCGATGATGCTCCCGCTTCGGGCAGGCGTCCAGGGATCGGCCTGCAAGAGAAGCGCAAAGGCACGACAAGCGGTCGCGGCGATGGTGAGTGCATCCAAGAGGCACTACACGAAGGAGCCACCGCGACCACCACGACCGCCCCCACGATTCTCGACGAGCACGCCCTGATCGAGGCCCTTCGCCGCGTCTGCGGCGGAGCCGTCCATGAGCCTGGAGACCCGGGCTACCCCGACGCCCGCCAACCGTGGGCGATCGAGGTCAACCAACGTCCCCGCGTGTGAGCGCCACTCTCCAGATGCGCCGCTCGACGTGGGTCATTGCGACGGTGAGGGTGAAGTTTGTTCGCCCAGCGCGCGTGAGGGTGTCCCTCTTGGCGCGGCATGACACAGTCGGCCCATGCGAATACTGGTGACCGGCGGCCTGGGCTTCATCGGACGTCGAGTGGTGCTCGCTGCACTGCACGGTATGCACGAGGTGCGGCTGCTCGACCGAACACCCGCACTGCCGAGCGACTCTCCCGTCGAGGTGATCGAAGCCAGCGTCACCGAACCCGACGCAGTCGATTACGCCCTTGAAGGCGTCGACGTCGTGTGCCACCAAGCCGCCAAAGTGGGCCTCGGAGTCGACCTGCAAGACATGCCCGACTACGTAGCCGACAACGACTACGGCACGGCCGTCCTGCTCGCCGGCATGACCCGCGCCGACGTCGGCCGGCTCGTGCTCGCCTCATCGATGGTCATCTACGGCGAAGGCCACTACGAGTGTGACGAGCACGGCAGGCAACCAGCACCACCACGCTCGACCTCAGCGCTTGAGGCCGGCCGGTTCGAACCCACCTGCCCACACTGCGAGGCGCCTCTGACGCCAGGACTGGTCGACGAGGACGCCGCCTTCGACCCCCGTAACGCCTACGCCGCGTCGAAGATCGCTCAGGAGTACCTCGCGAGCATCTGGGCCGACCAGAGCGGCGGACGCGCCATCGCCTTGCGCTACCACAACGTCTACGGCCCGGGCATGCCGCGCGCCACCCCCTACAGCGGGGTCGCCGCGATGTTCCGTTCCTCCCTGGAGCGGGGCGAGTCACCGCGGGTCTACGAGGACGGCGCGCAGATGCGCGACTTCGTCCACGTCGCCGACGTGGCCCGCGCCAACGTGCTCGCGCTCCGGTCCGTCGTGGCTCAACCCTCCGGCCAGTTCGCGGCCTACAACGTCTGCAGCGGCAGCCCGATCTCGATCCGCGAGGTCGCCGAGCTCGTCGCCACCGGCACCGGCACCGGTCGCGAGATCGCGCCCGAGGTCACCGGTGGCTACCGCCTCGGCGACGTGCGGCACATCGTGGCCTCGCCCGAGC
>JAJAYM010000131.1 GCA_027117675.1 Actinomycetes bacterium
ACGGTGCCGTCCGGGAACTGCTTCGTGACCGATCGGAACTCGATCATCGCAACTCGATCATCTGCGGCCCCAGTCGTCGACGGTGGTCAAGATTATGCGCGCGAGGGTTTCCGGTATCGAAGCGGGGCACCACAACAAGTACTTAACCGGAAGTCCTCGTCACGCGCCGCTGAGCCGCCACGGCCTACGCTGGACCTACCGACACCAGCCCGACAACTCAACGAACTGCTCGACCGGGCTGCGTGACCAACCGTTGCTTGGACCGCTTGACCCTGCGATGCTTTCAGGCTCGGAATCCGTAGATTCCGAGCCTGAAAATTCGCAGCGGGGGCAGGATTTGAACCTGCGACCTCTGGGTTGGGAGCCTGCCCCTGGCGCGACGCCCAGAAGCCTGGCCGCGATGTTCTGGCCGTGCTCAGTCGGCAGCCGCTTACCGTGTGCCTACTTGTAGTGGTACCTGGCCTGGAGGATGACTAGGTCTTCACCGCTGACGAGGTAGACGAGGCGGTGCTCTTCACTGATGCGGCGCGACCATGCCCCGGCGAGCAGGTGCCGCAGTGGCTCTGGTTTTCCGATACCAGCAGTGGGGTCGCGCAGGGCGTCATCGATGAGTCGGTTGATTCGTCTCAATGTTGCGCGGTCAGCACCCAGCCAGTACGTGTAGTCCTGCCAGCCGTGAGGGGTGAAGACGAGTCTCACCGGGTGAGTTCGTGCACTTCGCCCTGTCCCGACTGGGCCTGCTGCAAACTCTCGATCAGACGCTTGGCGTTGGCCGGGGCACGCAGCAGGTGTGCCGTCTCCTCCAATGCGAGATAGTCCGACCGCGAGATGAGGACCGCGTCACCACGTCGAGAGGTGATCTCGATCGGGGTGCGGTCGTCGTTGACCTGCTCGATCAAGGGAAACAGATTCTTGCGCGCCTCGCTGGCCGTGATAGCCACAACGTACCTCCTCTAGTGGTACAAGAAACGGTACCACTCTGCCGATAGGTGGTCTACCCTCCACGTTGACTCGTCAGCGATGCCCACGTAGCCGGTCGTCGCCTCAAGAGGAAGTACCCGCGGGGCGGGGTGTCTTCGCAGTAGGAGTAAGACGGGACCGCCAACGATGGCTGGTCGGCACAGCGGCCGGCAACACCAAGTCAGAGCCACACAGGGTCACAAGTGACCGAAAAAGTACTCTCCCTGACACCTCTTGCCGTCCCGGCGTGTCCGGAGACTCCCTACCTTGGGAGGACCGGATTTATGGGACGTTCAAGTAAGTGCCCCGATGAGCTTCGCCGAGCGTGCGGTGCGGATGGTCTCGGAGGTGCGGCCGCAGCATTCGTCGCAGTGGGCTGCGATTGTCGCGGTTGCGGGGATGTTGGGGATCGGGACGCCGGAGACGTTGCGGACTTGGATCCGTCGCTCCGAGTCCGATTCCGGCCTGCGGCCGGGGTGACTTCTGAGACGGCCGCCGACGATAGGGGGCTGCGCAAGGAGATCGCTGAGTTACGGCGGGTGAACGAGATCTTGAAAACAGCAGCGATTTTCTTCGGAGCCGAGTTCGACCAGCCCGCGAGACGATGATTGGTTTCATCACCGAGCACAAGGATCACCAGGTGCCCGCTCCCGATGGTGGGGCCGGGCACCTGGGGTGTCGAGCCCACGTGTGCGGTGCTGCCAGAGTATGGCGTCGCGTTCAGCCCCTCGACCTACTACGAGTGGGTCGCCAAGGCACCGACCAAGCAGGAACGGCGTGACGTTGAGCTGGTCGAGGAGATCACCGCCCAGCGTGGGAATAAGAAGACCGGCAAGTTCGTGCAGACGCTGGGGTCGCGGAAGTTGTGGATCCGGCTGCGTGGTCAGGGCCACGACGTCGCCCGCTGCACCGTCGAGCGGGACATGGGTGAGCAAGGCTGGGAAGGCGCCTGTTACGGGTCTATGCACAGGACAATGATCGGGGAGGGGACCCAGCCCGCTCGCGGTTCTGGGGCCCCGTCGATCGCAACTTCTACGCGCCGGCGCCGAACCGTCTATGGGTTGCCGCCTTCACGTGCCGACCTGGACCGGGTTCTGCTACGTCGCGTTCGTCATCGACGTGTTCTCCCGCCGGATCGTTGGTTGGCGGGTGGCGAAGTCGATGAGCACTGCGTTGGTGTTGGACGCCCATGAGGACGCGTTCTTCACTCGCACCCAAAAAAGCATCACCTACCTGACCGGGCTCGTCGCGCACAACGACTCCGGATCGCAAGCCCCCCAGTCGCCGACTTGACTTCCACCGAGGTCGTGTCGCCGCCCGTGGCCCGAAGTCGCGCGACCAACAAGTCCACGGCCACGGCCACACCTCCCCTCGAAATGTCTCTCGAAATGGACTTGACGAGAGACATTTCAGAGACATGTGGGGAGGCCACTCACTTCCAAGGGAGCTGCCACACGGTGACTCCGCGTCAGTTCTTGGGACTCGGCACATGAGCGACGAGACCGCGGGGATCGGGGAAGCCGAGGCTCTTGTAGCCGCGTGCCCGCTTCAGCATCGAGGATGCGAGCACCGGTACCCCCACATCCACGTAGTCGTGCACCTCGGCGATCTCTTTGCCCGGCCATGGTCGCAGAATGCGACCGGCGTACTGGACCAGCCGACCGGAGAACGAGATCGGTGCGGCGAGGAAGAGCGTGTCGAGTACTGGGCAGTCGAAGCCTTCGCCGACGTAGGGTCCCGTTGCCACCACAAGCAGCGGAGCACCGTTCGGCCCAGGGTCGCCGAGTCGAGCGAGTGCCGCCGCCCGTGCTCGGGCTCCCGTCCCACCGACAAGCACCACAGGGTCATAGCCCCGGCCAGTCAACTCCTCGGCAAAGCGAGCGACGTGGGCTCTCCACTGGGTCAGAACCAGGCAGTGTCGACCGCGGCTCAGCGCCTCTGCGACGTCATCGACCACGAACGTCAGCCTGCGATCATCGGCGACAAGGTCTCGGTAGATCGCTGCCATGCCACCCGGGTCACCAGGCTCTGCGTCACCGTCGTACCGGAACAAGGTGTGATGAACCACGAGCTTGCGCTCGGGCCCGACGACGGCGCCGAGATCGGGGAACTGGCCGGTCGGCGTTGCCTCGGAGGTGATCGTGTGTCTGACCGGCCCCAGCTGCAACGCGATCAGGTCATCGAGCCGGTCCCGTCGGTAGGGCGTGGCCGTCAGCCCGAGCCAGCGGCGAGCCGGGATCTGTCGCACCACATCCTCGAAGGCTGCGGCTGGCACGTGGTGACACTCATCGACGATGATCAGCCCGTACGCCGAAGTCAGATCGGCAACGTCGTCACGGCGCGCCAGGGTCTGCAACATCGCGACGTCAACGACTCCGCCTCGCTTGGTTCGGCCCCCGCCCAGCTGTCCGGCCTTCACACCAAGCAACTCCGCGATCTGGGCACGCCACTGGTCGGCGAGCGTCTTGCGGTCAACCAGAACAAGTGTCGGCCACCCAGCCTTGGCGGCCGCGGCCAAGGCGACCACTGTCTTACCGGCACCGGGGGGTGCGACGAATACGCCAAGGTCGTGAACACCGATGGCCTCTAGGGCCACGAGCTGCACTGCACGCAGGGTCCCCCGGAGCTCCAGGTCGACGGGTGACCCGTCCGCGCGTACGTCGGTCAGGTCAAGGCGCGATCCCTGTTCGGCCACCAGCGACTCGACGAGCGTGAGCAGACCACGAGGCAAGACGAGATCACCGGCAAGGGTCTCGTCGTAGGAGCGAAGAAACCGTGGAACGTCCCAGGTCGAGCGGCGCTGCCGCTGCCGTTCATCGAAGAGCGGGTTCCTCAAGGACGCCGCGTGCATCAGCGTCGACGCCATCGCCGGGGTGAGGTCCTCGTTCGTGACCGTCACCTTCGACTCGATGGCAACGCGGACCACAGCCGGAACAGGGACCTGGATGCGGGTGGCTCTCGTCCCGGTCAGCCGGTCGACATGGGCGCCCACCACTGGCTCGCGGAGACGTCCAGCGACACGACTTACCTCACGAGGAGTCATACGGTCGACGGTTGACAGGTAGGCCCACTGGTCCTCGTGCGGCTCCATCGTGGCCAGGTCGAGGAACACAGTCGTACCGGATCGGCGGCATCGACCTTGCAGCGGCGCCGCGATGAGGTTCCCGAACCCGCCGGCTGGCAGAACGTCCTGAGCCGGGAAGAGCCGATCATAGGACGCCAGACTCATCCGACCCCGGACGCCCATCGCCTCCCGCAACAGACCCATGCCCAACTTCCTGGCCAGAGTGGCCGGAACGGCGCCGGCGAAGAAGACCCAGGCGTGCGCACCCACACCGGAGC
>JAJAYM010000132.1 GCA_027117675.1 Actinomycetes bacterium
AGTTCAGTGGCTGCGTCCAGCGAAGGTTGCAGTTCGCCGACGCGCAGCCGGCGCTCGCGCCGAAGGACGCGTCGAAGTGGTTCGCCCATGGCCAGGCGCTTCGGACCGTACCCACGGGACGCCGGATGCACGTTGATGATCGCCATCGTGCGACCTGGCTCGACCTCGACAAGAATAGCTCCGGCCGTCGCCGCAGGAGGGTCGAGCAACGGCAGCCGGGAGACCACCTGCGTCCGAACGTCGAAGTGCGGCCAACCAAGCGCCGCGGCGACCTCGGGCACCCTGCCGCAGCCCTCCTGGAGGGCCACGACAGACGCAGACGACTTCTCGATCACCGAGATCACCGCCGCGAAGTCGACGCCGGTGCCCCCGTATTCGATGTTGAGCTGCAGTAGCTGAAGGGACTGCGAGGTCACCTGCGTCCTCCTTCTAACGTCACCGTTTGGTATCCAACGGTCATCCGCCAGACGATCCCGGTGAACACCTCATTACCCTGTCATCTGGCGGGAGGGGAAGGGATACCAGCAGGACACTGACTGTTCACCTCGATGTGTTGCCCTGACGGCAACAAACGGTCTTGTCTGAATGCTGGCCCCACCTAGGCTCAGCGCGACGCTGCTCACCGGAGGAACAGATGAACCGCACACCTCGACGACTCTTCGCCGTCGTTGGCATCGGGGTGATGCTCGCCCTAGCAGTGCCGCTCTCGTCAGCCTCTTCGACCGAGGACGACCCCCAGATCCTTCGGGTCGGCGTCCCCAATGACCTCACGACCGCTAACCCACTCTCGTTGCGATCGGGCAGCGACTGGAACGTGGCCACCATTCAGTACGACATGATGCTTCAGTTCGGCAACGACGACCTGTCACCGCAGCCCGGACTCGCGAAAGAATGCGTCCCCAACGGTGATTTGACCGAGTGGACGTGCACCTTCCAAGAGGGCGTCCTCTGGAGCGACGGCGAACCGTTCACGGCGCGCGATGTTGCGTTCACCTATGAGCTAGTGATCAACCAGGAGATTTCAACCTACGCACAATATTTCACCGAGGGCACCACCTTTGAGACTCCGGACGACACCACCCTGGTGTGGAAGTCGAAGATGCCAACAAGCCAGCCGGAGACACCGCCGTGGATCTACATCCTCCCCGAGCATGTCTGGTCTGAGTACGCCGATCTCGACAAGGCCGACCTACGCGCCGTCGAAAACGTCCCATCGGTGACGACAGGTCCGTTCACGTTGACCGAAGTCGACCGAGGCCAGAACTGGACGCTGACCAAGAACCCCAACTATTGGGGAGACGAGCCGAACTACGACGAGATCAGGTTCCAGCTCTTCACCAACCAAGACGCCATGGCGCAGGCACTGATGAATGGTGACATCGACGTCGCCACCAACGTCGAGTCAGCACTCCTGCCGTCGCTGGAAAGCGACCCGAACATCACCGTCCAGCGCAACGTCTCCGACTGGTGGCTCAACCTCGCCTTCAACTTCGGCGGGCAGGGCGAGGACTCCGACCCACTCTCCGCTCTCCAGGACAAGACGGTTCGAACCGCGATCGCTATGGCGATCGACAAGCAAGGCATCGTCGACAAGGCCTACGACGGCGCGGCCACACCGGGAACTTCGCTCATCCGACAAGTCCCCGAGCAATGGCACTATGACGTCCCAGAGGACGAGCAAATCCCTTACGACCCAGACGCCGCCAACACCTTGCTTGATGAAGCTGGCTATCTGCGTGGCGACGACGACGTCCGGGTCGACCCGGCCACCGGCGACCGGCTCGTCATTCGAATGCCGATCTCCCAGGAGACAGCCGGGGCCCTGCCAGCGGGTCAGTTGCTCGTCGGCTACCTCGACCAGATCGGCATCGAGGTGGAAATCTTCCCGGTCAACGAAGGAAAGATGTACTCGTACTGGAACGCTGGCGACTGGGACGCCTACATCTGGTACTGGACCGGCGAACCCGACCCGAACTACCAGCTGACGACGTTGATGTCTAACCAGTGTGGCGAGCTGAGCGACGGCTGCTGGGCGAACGCTGACTACGACGCACTTGTCGAACAGCAGGAAACCATCATCGACCCAGAGGAGCGACAAGCGGTAGTGCAGGAAGCCCTCGCGCTGTCGTACGCCGAAGTGCCGTCGATAGCGCTCGCTTACCCGAACAACATCGAGGCCTACCGCAACGACCAGGTCACCAACTTCACCCCGGTGCCCGGCGACAACGGGTACCTCATCCCGAACTACAACAACGTCGGCATGGTCACGGTGGAACCAGCATCGGAAAGCAGCTCCTCAGCTGCAGGCGCGTCCACCGGCATGCCGGCTTGGGGTTGGGCGGCCCTTATCGGTGGAGTGGGAGTTGCCACCTTCGTGTTCTTCCGTCGACGCGGACGCGTCGACGAAGAAGAAGGCTGACCGTGGCTGACGCCAGGACATGAGGCTCAGGTACGTCGCTCGCAAACTTGGCTGGGCGGCAGTCACGCTGCTCTTTGTACTCTGTTTCAACTTCTTCCTCTTTCGGATCATGCCCGGCGACCCGGCCGGTCTGCTCGCCCGAAGTCAGCGGTTGACCGAGACCGAGATCGCCGAGCAGCGCGCCATCTTTGGCCTCGACAAGCCGCTGCTCTCCCAGTTCTGGACGTACCTGCAGGAGACGTTCAGCGGAAACCTCGGCACGTCCTACCTGACGGGGTTGCCGGTACTCGAGACGATCGGGACCCGCGTCTGGCCCACCGTTCTACTCGTCGGAGTCGGTACGACCGCGGCAGTCTGGCTGGGGCTCAGAATGGGCATCAAGGGCGGGTGGCGACGCGGTTCAACCTTCGACCGGTCGAGCCTGTACGGGTCACTCACGCTCTACTCCACGCCTGAGGGATGGCTCGGCATGATGCTTCTCATCATCTTTGCCGGCTCGTTCGGCTGGTTCCCGGTCGGCGGCTACGACTCAGGCGAGGACTACACCGGCCTCGCGCACGTCATCGACGTAGCCAAGCATCTCTTCTTGCCAGCAGCCACCCTTGCCCTTGGCTACGGCGCCTCGTACATGATTGTGATGCGCTCGTCGCTGCTTGAGGTCAAGGACGAAGACTTCATCGCGACTGCCCGGGCCAAGGGACTCACCGAAACCATGGTGCGTCGTCGACACGCTGTGCCTAACGCGATTTTGCCTTCGTTCACGCTCATTGTGCTCAGTTTCGGGTTCGTGCTCGGTGGAGCCATCGTGATCGAGACGATCTTCTCCTACCCGGGTATCGGGTTGCTGACCTATCAGGCCATCGACGCCTTCGACTACCCGGTCTTGCAGGGGGTTTTTCTCATCAGCAGCGTGGCAGTAGTCATTGCCAATCTCTTCGCCGACGTCACGTACGGCTTCCTTGATCCACGGATCGAGGAAGTATGACCACGACCGACACCGCCGTAACCACCCTTACTGTCAGTCCTCGACG
This sequence comes from Actinomycetes bacterium, assembly GCA_027117675.1. Classification (GTDB taxonomy): domain Bacteria; phylum Actinomycetota; class Actinomycetes; order JAHEKZ01; family JAHEKZ01; genus JAHEKZ01. The sequence goes on from JAJAYM010000132.1 coordinate 3,451, forward strand.
CCTGGTGTGGCAGCGCCGCCTCGACGCGCTGACGCGCAGCTGGGTCCTTTACCGCCACAACCGGCAAGGCATCGTCGGCCTCGGCTTCATGCTGTTCTTCATCGCATTGGCGCTTGCTGCACCGCTGCTCGTCTCTCCCGAAGATATCGAGCCGGCTACCGCTCAGGGCCAGCCGAACCACTCCCCCTACGCCGGGTACCCGCTGGGCACCGACAACTTCGGCCGATCGGTCCTCGACCTCGTCATCGTCGGGTCACGCATATCCCTTCTGGTCGGAGTCACCGCCACCGTCGTCGCCGTGTCGCTCGGCGCAACCATCGGACTGGTCAGCGGCTACTACGGCGGCACCAAGATTGACGTTGGTCTCAACGCCATCACCAACTGGTTCCTGGTCATCCCCTGGCTGATCCTGGCCATCGTGCTGTCGTCGATCCTCGGCGCCAGCGTCTGGATCATCATCGTGGTCATCGGCGTGACATCGTGGGCTCAACCAGCTCGGCTGATCAGGGCGCAAGCCCTCAGCGTCCGAGCACGTCCCTATGTCGAGCGGGCACGGGTGCTTGGATGCAGTGACCGAGCGATTCTTTCTCGACATATCCTGCCGAACGTCGCACCGGTGATCTTCGCGAACGCGATCCTCACTGTCGCGGTCGCGATCCTCACCGAAACGACGTTGTCCATCCTTGGTCTGGGTGACGCCACAGCGATCTCGTGGGGCGTCATCATCGAGCAGGCATTCAGCGCCGGTGCCATGACCAACGGCTACTGGTGGTGGATGGTGCCGCCAGGAATCGCGATCGTCTGCGTGACACTCTCTTTCACCATGTGTGGCTACGCCCTCGACGAAGTGCTCAACCCCAAGCTCCGCGGGCGCTGAGCCAACGCTCCAGGCTCGCAGAGCCTCAGGCTGGCACGGCCGCACGCAGCTCACGGGCGAGCGTCTCGAGATTGGCGACGAACCGGTTGACGTCCTCCATCGTGTGCTGCACCGACATGGTCCACTGTTCGCACTTACCCCACGGCGGTAGGAAGACGTTGTTGTTGTGCTGGTAGAGCCAGTGCGCGTTGCCCCATTGGTCGTCGTAGTCGAGAAAGTCACGGTAGTTGCTCAGTGCCTCGGTGAAGATCACCGCCCCCTTGCCACCGAAAGCCCGCACGAATCCAGGCAGCTGGTACCTGGTGAGGATGTCTTCACAACCCTTCACCTGCACCGCACGCAACGTGTCAAGGTGGCGGTAGGCGTCCGGCGTCAGCACTTCCTGCAAAGTTGCGCGAGCGGCGGCCATCGTCAGTGGGTTGCCGTTGAACGTGCCGACCTGCTCATAGGTCCGATCCGCAATCAGCCCCATGAGTTCGGGGACACCGCCGATCGCGCCACAAGGCAATCCGCCTGCCATCGCCTTCGCGGTGCAGACGAGGTCAGGAGTGACGCCCAACAGCTCAGTGGCTCCACCCGGCGCAAGCCCGAACCCGGTCTTGACCTCGTCAAACGCGAGCCACGCGCCGTGCTTGTGCAATAGCGCCTTGAGGTCTTCGAGGTAACCAGCGGGTGGCGGGATGAGCCCGATGTTCATCATCACCGGCTCGACGATCATCCCAGCGATCTCACCGGCGTGCGTCGCCAATGCTCGGTCGACGGCAGCAAGGTCGCCGAACGGCACGATGACCGTGAGCTGAGCCATCGGGTCAGGGATCCCGGTGCTGTACCGAACTGAGTGTGGGGCCTCCACCGACCCTGCTTCTTCCAGCGACGGGTAAACCGAGACCTGAGCGGCGTCGTGGTGTCCGTGATAGCTGCCTTCGACCTTGATCACCTTGCTGCGGCCGGTCGCCACACGCATCAGGTGGAAGGCGTCCATCGTCGCCTCGGTGCCTGAGTTGTTGTACCGCCACTGGGGCAGTCCGAACCGCTTAGCCAGTTCACGGCCGACGACGATCGCGTCCTCAGTGGGTTGCGCGAAGTGCGTGCCCTTGGTGACGCGGTCTTGAACGGCGGCGACGATCGCCGGGTGTGCGTGGCCAGCGAGCCCAACGCCGAAGCCGCCATGGAAGTCGGAGTACTCGGTTCCGTCAACGTCCCAGATCTTCGAACCCAAGCCATAGTCGACCCACACCGCACAGGGGGGTGCGTCCTGCCAGCTGGACGCCACGCCACCGGCCAGTACGGACTCAGCCTCAGCTCGCATCGACTGCGACTTCTCGGTGCGGGCGAGCATGACCTTCTCCTGCTCGATGATGAGCTGGTCCATCCGGTCCAGCAACGGGTTGCCATCGTGCGCGGCTCCGTCGCCGGCCGACAGCCCTGCTGTGGTCGTGGCTGACAAGGACATGGGTACCTCTTCTCCGCGGAGGTTGAGCTCCGCCCGGTGGATCTTCAGCTATCGACGGGAAATGCGAGGCTCGCTCGCTGCTCGTCGGTGATCATGTCGGCGACGCGCGTGGGAGCGACGCCAGTGGCGTACGCGTGGGCCATCCACTGCGTAAAGAGTCGGACACCGACTTCGTGGTAGGAGGAGAGCGGGCCGGGACGGTAGCCGCGCGAGGCAACGCCGCGCTGAACGCTCTCGCAGGCCGTCCAATCCTGGCGGTTGGTGATCTCCCAGAAGTCGACAGCGTAGGACGGGTCAAAGCCAGGCTGGTCGAAAGCCGCACTGGGAAAGAGCCAGAAACACTCGACGAACGTTCGGTCCGGCGCAAGGGGCACGAGCCGGTGAACCATGACGTAGTCGGGGTGACAGCTGACGAGAAGGTTGGTGCCCACCTGCAAGTAGAGCGTCCCCTGCTTGTACTTATCGGGAAGCCCAGGGATCGGGACGCCGCCACTCGACCCGTCCAGCGACATCGTCTCGACGCCAGGGCGGAAGTCGTTCGTGCCGCCGAAGAAGAGCCCTTCAC
>JAJAYM010000133.1 GCA_027117675.1 Actinomycetes bacterium
CCCGGGCCGGGGGCCTTCCACCAACGGGGTCCCGCGCAGCGGGGGGGCGCGGGGGCCCACGCCGGGGGGGGGGGGGGGGGGGGGCCCCCGGGGCCACGGGGGGGCGGGCGGGGGCAGGCGCGCGGGGGCTCGGCCTGGTTTTGGGTGGCGTTGGTTGGGCCTTCCCCTTCGGCGTGACCCAACTCAGTGATGCTCCCCTGCGTGGCGCGGTGGTTGGCGTCGGTGCGCTTGCTGTCCTTACTCGTGGCCTGCACCTCGATGGCCTCGCCGACGTCGCCGACGGACTCGGTAGTGGACGGCCGGCGGAGGAAGCCCGCGACGTAATGAAGCGGTCGGACGTCGGTCCGTTCGGTGGCGTCACCCTGGGGCTGGTGGTTCTGGCCCAGGTTGCGGCGCTGGCGGCACTTCTGGCCGCGTCCCCCGTAGGGATTGGTGCCGTTGCGCTCATCGGCGCGGCCGTGGTCAGTCGCGGGGCGATAGGTCTGACCTGCCGACGAGGCGTACCAGCGGCGTCACCCGACGGGCTCGGCAGCCAAGTCGCCGGGGTGCTGTCCCCCGCGGTTGCCGGCGCTGTGGCCCTAGCGTCCATCGCTGCGGTGTCAGCCGCCGCATCCGCCGTTGACCCCGAGCTCGCACCCGCCTACGTCATCAGCGGGTTGATTGCCATCTCTGTCGGTGAGGTCTGGCGGCGCCACTGCTCGCGCCGTTTCGGCGGCATCACCGGCGACGTACTGGGCTCGGTCGAGCAACTTACATTTACCGCGTTCGTCGCCACGCTTCTGTTGGTACTTGCCTAAGCCTGGATCCACCGATGGTGATCTCGGTGGTCGTGTGATTTGGATTGCCGTGGGGTGAGGGGTCGGGGCGTGGTGGTGTGCCGGACCGTGTTGTCCGGGTGTTCCACTGTGGTCTCCAGTCGTGCAGCGGTGGCTGCTGGGTGATCAGGTCGCGGGGGCCGGTGGCGGGTCGGCGCCTCGGTCGAACAGGGTGGTCCAGGCGATCTCCCAGGGCCAGGCTTGGGGTAGGTGCAAGGTGATGCGGCGTGCTGAGGTAGCGACTCGTGCGGGCACGGTGATCAGCTTGCGGCGGATCGTCGCGGTGGTCGCCCTCGCCAGGTTGGGTGCGGCGGCTGTGCCGGCTGCGCGGGTGAGGTTGAACGCGATGACTGCGAGCACGAGCCAGGCGGCGTTGGCGGTGAACACACCGGATGGCAGGTGCGCGAGCGCGGAGTTCTTCAGGTCGGCGTGGACTTGCTCGATGACGGCGTGATGGCGGTGGGTTTTGTCCGCGGCAACGGTGTCGAGCAGGTCAGGGTCGGTGGTGGTGAAGAACGCGTGGAAGCGCCACACATCGAACAGTGAGTCCTGCCCGGCGGCTCTGTGTGCTGCGGCGTTGAAGTCGGGGATCCTGCGCACGATCAGCCGACCGGTGACCTGGTCGGATTTTTTGGCTGAGGCGAACGCGGTGAAAGCAATCTCAGCGACCTCGGCACGAGAGATCCACCTGCCTGAACTTTCGTCGAAGACGGCGTCGGTGTACTCGATCGGCGTCCACGCGTGGTTGGGAATCGTGGCGATCGCCGTCTTGACGGGGTTGCCCATCCGGACGGTGACCGACACCGCGGCGCCACCCTTGAGGGCGGCGTGGACTGGTCCGCGGCCGTAGAACGCTGAGTCCATCCGCACCAGGACCAACCCGGTCTTGCCGAGCAGTCGCCGGCTGGTCCTGACCGCGTCGCCGACCAGACGTTTGGCGCCCCGTGGTGACCCGGCCGCACCCTTGCGGAGCCGTTGGGCCACGATCACCGGCGCGCTCGATGCCGTCGCGAGCGTGGCCAGAAGCGCGTTCAGTCCACGGACACCGGAGTAGCCGAAACCGGCGCCCTGCTTGGCGTGGCCGTGGACCTCAATGATCGTGTCATCGACGTCGAGTAAGGCGTACCCGGCTTCGTCCCTGACCTGCTCGGCGCCCGCGGCAGAACCGGCCCCGACGTCTAGGAGCCCGGTGAGTCCGGCCAACGCGATCAGGAACCGCGATGCGACCGCGTCGAGCTGGCGGACATGACCGAAGGTGAACGCCCGCAGGAACGACCCCAACGTCGAGGGTGCGTAGACCCGGGAGAAGATCCGCCCCAACCCGACGTGGCGCAGCAGCGCCATGTCATCGATCGAGTCCGCACCACAGGCCATCCCAGCGACCAGCGAGGCGACCTTCAACCCAGCGTTCGCACCCTTATCGCTGGGGACCGTGAGGTGCTCATCAGCCAGATCCCGCAGCCCAGCGGACTCAGCCAACGCCAGCACCGGAACAAGCCCCGCGCACGACACGAGATTCGGATCATCGAACACCGCCGACGTCGCGGCGAGGGTGTGAGAGAGTTGCATCTACGAGATGCCCTTCGTACTGGTGCGGAACGGACCTTAGACAAGCCCGATTCTCCCAGTACGTAAGGGCATTCTCATGTTCCGACCCGCTCACACACCCTCACCATCGGTGGATCCGGGCTAAGGCTGGGTTCAATCGTCATGTCGGTGCCTTGGTTTAGTGTGGGGGGTGTTGGCAGCGGATGTTGAGATGACGGTGTTGGCGCGATTCCCCTGAAG
>JAJAYM010000134.1 GCA_027117675.1 Actinomycetes bacterium
GTGGGCACTCCAATACTCCCTGCGCCGGAGTCAGTGATATTGCTGAGCTGCCGCGTATCGGGGTCGATGGTGTAAAGGCGGAGACCTGCTCGGTAGACCGCGACGACGTCGCGCGTCTGGCCGCCGATGTTTACCCCGGTGCGAACGTCGACGTTTCCGAAGAAGCCCTCTTCGATCCGCTGGATCAGTTGTCCTTGCATGTCGTACACGTCGAGCGCGCCCCCCTTGTCGTTGGCGATCACCACCGACTGGGAGGGATCGGTCGGGTGCGGCCAGATCGCCGGGTCGTCCGCTGCGTCCCCGGAGTGGAGCACGGGCTCGGTTTCGACCGTCGCCGTTGTCCCGAAGTCCACTGGTGGAGGCGTGGGTTCGGGCACCCCGGTGCCGAGGTCGACCTGGACGAACGCGTCGTCCAGCAGACCGAGGTACTGGTCAGGGTCGGCCAGGGTGCCGGCACCTTTGGAGCCGACGAGGTAGGGCTTGGCGCTGCTCACCGATCCGGTTGGCCCTGTTCCGGTGGCGATGATGTCTCCGTCGAGACGAATCTGCACCTGGTTGCCGACGCGGGCGCAGACCACTTGGTGCCAGTCGCCGTTCGCGGCGACGACTGCTCCGTTGGTGAAGACGTGCTGGATCCCCGTCGAACCCGACACCCGGCAGCTGAACTGTGCTGCGCCACCCACGGGGTGCACCGACAGCTTCCACTGACGATCCCCCCAGTTCCCCTTCTGCATGACGTTCCATGCGCCAACTCCGCGAGTCAGCGCGATCCGAGCGCCGAACGAGAAGTCGGCGGTACCGGGGTTGAGTGATGGTCGATCTGGTGTCTGGACGACGCTACGCCCGCGAAAATCGAGCCATCCGGCGTCGGTCGCACCAACCTCTCCCCACAGGGTGGTGCCGGTTCCGTAGGGGTCGAAGGCAACAGCGCCAGGAGAAAAGGTGAGCTCGGAGACCAACACGCTCTCAGCACTGGCCGCAGCGACCAGAGCCACCACGGAGGTCAGTGCCACGCCGCCTGCGGCGAGTGCGGTAAGCGGACGAGCCAAACGGTTGCGCATTGTTCCCCCAACTCCGGTGGCGTTGGCCCGATTGTGGCCCGATCCTTTCACGGGTGGGGACTGGATCGATGGCAGTGGCGGATATCAGCGGCGCTCACTACTCATCGGCGTTTTGCGACCACAGAGAGTGCACCTTGCGTGATCGTTACGGGGTCAGCGCCGTCCGGATGGAGTCAATGGCATCGGCTTCGACCTTCGCACCCTCTGAGGCTGCGTCTGAGACGCGCTGAGCCAGCGAGAGGACCAACTCGCGGTAGTCGGCGAGGTCTTCGGGATCCTTGGCCGTCAATATCGCGACCGACTTGCGGAGCTCGGTAAGCGCCCCGTCTTTGAGCTCGGCCGGCGACGAGGTCACCTTCCAGCCGCTGCCGCGGGTGGACGTCAGCTCACGGGTGAGCTGGCTGGTTCCCTCCTTCGACTGGGTGGCCAGGAACTTCGCCAGCGCCCCAGTCTCCTTGAACGTCGAGGTGAAGCCTCGCTCACTGATCGACACCAACATGCCAGCTCCAGTGAGCCCCCTGTGCAGGGTGTTCCACTCGTCCTCGGTGAAGTCGGTCTTCGCAGCCACTGGTGCTCCTCGTTGTTCTGATCTCGATAACGCTGGTGGTGATGTGGGCCAACACTAACGATCGCGCGTCCCCCTCGATCACCGTAGGGTTTTGGGTCCCGTTGGGACGCGCGGTTGGGAGGCGCCTACGGGACGCGCCTTTCACTAAGGTCGTGACGTTACTGCGACGAAGGGAGCAAGCCATGGGTCTGCCGGACAGGCGAGGCGGCGAGTCGAAGCAGACGTTCCAGATGCGCGAGAAGGTTTTTGCCATCGGCGATGACTACTGGGTCGAAGACTCAGACGGCCAGAAGGTTTACAAGGTTGATGGTAAGGCCATCCGGTTCAGGGACACTTTCATCCTTGAGGCCGCCAGCGGCGCCGAGCTCGCGGTGATCAAGGAGAAGAAGCTGGCGGTCCGGGACACCATGACGATCGAGATCGGCGGACGCGAGGCCAAGGTCAAGAAACGACTGATCGGCATTCGTGACAGGTTCAACGTTGACTTCGACGAGGGTGATGACTACTCGGCTAAAGGGAACTTCGTCGACCATGAGTACGAGATCGAGCGCGACGGCGAGAAGGTCGCTGAGATCTCCAAGAAGTGGTTCCGAGTACGCGACACCTATGGGGTCGAGATCGACGGCGGCCAGGACGTCGCGCTGATCTTGGCCGTCACTGTTTGCATCGACGCGATGTCTCACGACGTGGGCGACTGACCACCTCGACGCTGACAACCCAACTGAAAGGGACGCAATGCTTCACGAACGGCACCGTATCCGCGACAAGGGCGTTGATGAGATCTTCGCCTCCTCAGACGTGTCCGTCGTGCTGCCGAAGTACGCCATGCCGGAGAAGGAGCAGGATCCGCGGCACACCTATCAACTGGTGGCTGACGAGTTGATGCTTGATGGCAACTCGCGTCAGAACCTTGCCACCTTCTGCCAGACCTGGCTGGAGCCGGAGGTCCACGCACTGATGGACCTGACCATGGACAAGAACATGGTCGACAAGGACGAGTACCCGCGGACAGCTGAGCTCGAAGAGCGCTGCGTGCACATGCTCGCAGACTTGTGGAACTCACCGGCGACCGAGAACTCGATCGGAACATCGACAACGGGCTCCAGCGAAGCGGCGATGCTCGGGGGAATGGCTCTGCTCTGGAACTGGCGGGCTCGGCGGCGGGCCGAGGGAAAGCCCACAGACCGCCCCAACCTCGTGACAGGCCCTGTTCAGGTCTGCTGGCACAAGTTCACTCGCTACTGGGACGTTGAACACCGTGAGATCCCGATGGAAGGCGACCGGCTCATCATGACGCCGGAGGAGGTTCTCAAGCGGGTCGACGAGAACACGATCGGCGTCGTGCCGACGTTGGGCGTGACATTCACCGGCGACTTCGAACCGGTGGAGGATGTCCATCGCGCGCTCGACCGTTTACAGTCGGAAACCGGGCTCGATCTGCCGATGCATGTTGACGGTGCAAGTGGAGCTTTCCTTGCACCCTTCACGGCGCCACACCTGACGTGGGACTTCCGCCTCCCAAGGGTGAAGTCGATCAATGCCTCAGGGCATAAGTTCGGCCTCTCCCCGCTTAGTGTCGGTTGGATCGTGTGGCGGAGCAAGGAAGACCTGCCGGAAGAACTCGTCTTCGACGTGAACTACCTCGGCGGGAACATGCCAACGTTTGCGCTGAACTTCTCGCGTCCCGGTGGTCAGATCGCAGTGCAGTATTACAACTTCTCACGACTCGGTCGTGAGGGTTACCGCAAGATCCACCAGCAGTGCTACGACATCGCGATGTACCTCGCCGAGGAGATCGACCGGCTGGGGCCGTTCGAGATCTTGAGCAATGGAGACCCGCATAAAGGAATCCCGGCGATCTCGTGGAAACTCAAGGAGGGCGTCGACCATGGGTTCACCCTGTTCGACCTCGCCGTCGGGCTACGCGCGAAGGGGTGGAAGGTGCCCGCTTACACCATGCCGGCCAACCGCGAGGACATGGCCGTTCAACGGATCTTGGTGCGTCACGGCTTCAGTCGTGATCTAGCAAGCTTGCTGATGAACGACTATCGGGACGCGTTGAGCCACTTCGATCGGCACCCGATTGTCCACCCACTGACCGAGGCGGAGGCAGGTGGCTTCTGCCACTAGACGCAGAGTCAGTCTCGTCGTACGACGCGACCAGGGTGTTCTCTTGGTCCTTGCGGGGGAACTTCCACGCAACAAGGCCGGCTCCAAGCAGCACCGCAACGATCCCAGTCGTGTAGGCCACCTGGTCGCCCTGAAGGAAGGACTCTCGGACCGCGTTCATGATGGCTAGTGAGTCCTTCGGGTACTGCGCAGCGATCTTGGTGCAGTTGCCCGGTGAGGGCACCGTCCTTAGGGGGGTGATCGCTGCGATGATGCGCAGATGAACCGCACCAGAATGGTGATGGCCCTGTCATTCGCCGTGTTGATTGCCGGCTGTGGATCGAGCGGCGAGCAGCAGGTCGAGCAGATGACCGAGACGCTGGTTCGCACCGCCGCCTCGACCCAGGGGCAGGCCGAGCTCGCTGACGCCGATGTGGAAGTCTCCGGTCCCCTCTCTTGCCAGACAACGCCGAACGGCGACGAGATTGACGTTTCGTGCGCTGGGACGGCGTTGGACGGCCGGCCCGTCACGGTCCAGGGAACCGCCACCTCCTTGACTGGCGGCACCTCCGTCGCCGGCACTTTCGTGGGAACGGCCGGCGGGACGCAGGTGTTCACGCTCGACTGCCTGGGGTGCTGACCGGCGGCGGCGTGAACGGGAGTTGGCTGCGGCACTCGCCGGGCGATCACCGGACAGCTGGTGGTCGGTTTCGCTAGCGGCGCTCCTCTTCTCGCTGTTTGGGCCCGTCACCCATTCTCTGCTGGCGAGGTTCGCGCTTCTGTTCGGATGGGTCGGCGCGAGTCACCGTCGAAGTCAGCGATTTCGAGCATGGCCACCGAACCGTCCGTAGTCGACGTAGTCGACATAGATCGACTTGACGCCACGCATCATCGACTCGACGACCTGCGCAGTGTTGAGGTCGCGGAGGAGGACATTAGTAACGCCCCGTAGCAACACATAGCTACCGCGCCGGTTGACCCTAGGTTCGATGCCACGACGCCGCTGCTGTCGCGCCTGGTACAGCTCATTTGAGCATCTCGGCCACGGTCATCACGATCGCGCGGACCAATCCTGCTGGATGGGTGAAGAACGCGGCGTAGGACCTTGATGGGGCCAACCCCTGCTTGGGCTGCTTCATCCCGCTCATGGTGAGCAGCGAGATCGGTGCGTCCCCGGAGAACAGGTTGGCGATGCTCACCCCATCGTCGGCGAGGAGCCCCATGCCATCGCTCCCCGCGACTCGATCAGCGCCGCGTCGGGGGGGTGGTTGGCCACCACCAGATCGCCCGTCTCCTTCTCATACCAGCGGAACGCAGGGATGTTGTCGTTGTTGCCGTGCAGAATCCCCGCTTGGCTGACCGGCGTCGTCGAAGGCAGGGCGGCGACCCAGGCATCCATTCGGTGGGTGCCGGTGCGCAGCCAACGGCTGATGGTCGGCACATTCCCGGCCTGAACGTGCCAGCGGAGGACTGGTTCAGGTACGCCGTCAAACGGTAGGAAGAGCCCGCCTGGTTCCTCGAACTTCTCGTCAGGCATATCTCGCATGCTCATCCGTGCGGCAGGACCAACAGGTAGTTCTAGCTGTTGGCAGAGAAGAGCCACGTGAGCGCCGCCGCCACGATGGCGTAAATCCACGAGGCCAGGAAGGTCTCCCAGAAGTCGCCGACCACCATCCCCGGCCGAGCTCGACATGGCGATCTTCGAAGGAGCCTCGTCGGGCATCCTGGACGAGGACGACATCAGCGAAGCAGCAGCGGCCGTCGAGGGTGGTAGCTCAGCGGCGCTACTCGTGTACGAAAACCGTTGGGCAGCCCCGTTCGCGGCGGCCGTCCGTCGTGGTGGTGGCCAGTTGGTCGCTTTCGGACGCATCCCCATCCAGGCGCTGGTCGCCGTCCTCGACGCCTGATCACCATTTGACCTAGGAGGACACTCATGCCAGGACTGATCCGCGGGGTTGCTCGAACCGCTGTCATCGCAGGAACTGCAACGCACGTCTCCAACAACGTCTCCAGGCGTTAGGCCAACAAGTGGGCCAACCAGGAGCAGCAAGGTCAGGCGCAGCAGCAGGAAGCGCCGCCGCCCCCGGCCGCAGCGCGAGACCCCATCGCACAGTTGAAGTCACTCGGTGAACTCCACGCGCAGGGAATCCTCACTGACGAAGAGTTCGCGGCCCAGAAGGCCAAGATCCTCGGCTGACCTTGATGCGGCGCAGTTGTCCCGGGCGGATGTCGCTGACAAGGTGATCATCATGACGAGTGATGACGTACCCCGGTGGGAGCAGCGACTGCGGGCACCACAGATCCCACCCTGGACACTGCTCGGTAGTGCGGCGGTCTGGCCACGCGACGTGTCCTCGCCGGCCGTCGTCATGGCAAACCTCAGCGGACGCGTGGAGGCCCATGTCTACGAGCCCGGCGATGAACCGTCACCCCTGACCCAGGTCACCGACCGACCCCAGGGCACCTTGGGTGCAGCGATGACTCCCGACGGTGCGGCGGTTCTCTGGTTCGACGACACAGGAGGCAGCGAAGTCGGGCGCTGGGTGCGACAGCCGCGGGACGGAGGTGCCTCGACGGTGCTCGCCGCCGACCTGCCTTCAGGTTTCATGGCTGGGATCGCACCGACGTCCGATGGCGGTGGCGTCGTCGGGTACCTCGGCGAGAGTGGGATGACGATCATCTCGGCTGATCCGACGGGTGCCGCACATGTTGTGACCGAGTTTCCGGACGCAGGGCAGGTCGCGACCACCGATGGTGATGAGCAACATGTCCTGGTAGCGGTTGCCCCTGGTGGCGACTGGCAACGCATGGGCGCGCGAGTGATTCGACTGACGGATGGGGTGACCACGGCCGAGCGGTTCAACGCCCGGGGAGAGTTCTTGCCCGTTGGATTCGACCCGGCGGATGCGTCGCGGGTGCTGGTGGTCGACAACAGCGGTGGACAACCGCGTCCGGCCCTGTGGGACCTTGCCGAGGACCAATTACACGAACTGTCGATTGACCTTGACGGTGACATCGCGGCGAGCTGGTACCCGAACGGTTCCGCGCTGCTGGTGACAGCTCTGCACAATGCGCGCCACACGTTGCACCGGTTCGAGATCGCCAGCGGTGAGCTGAAGTTGATCCCCACGCCCAGCGGTTGCATCGGCGCCGCATCCGCGCGACCGAACGGTGAGGTGCACGCTCTAGTGTCCAGTGCCGCGGCACCGCCAATGGTCTTCCGACTCGTCGGAGGAGACGCCGAGCCCCTGGTAGAACTTCCTGGCCCGCTTCCTCCTTCGTCGACTACCGTCGAGGATGTTTTCGTCGAAGGCCCTGGTGGGACGGTTCACGCTTTGCTCCGACTACCCCAGAACGCGAGCGGGTCGCTGCCGATGGTCGTCGCAGTGCACGGAGGTCCGACCTTCCAGGACTACGACCTCTGGAACACGACCGTGGCGTCGTACGTCGACCTCGGCTATGCGGTGCTGAGCGTCAACTACCGGGGGTCGACCGGGTACGGGGCTGCGTGGCGCGAGGCGTTGCATGGCCGGCTGGGGTTCATCGAGTTGGAGGACGTCACCGCAGTTCTCGACCACTTGGTGAGCCAGGGAGTCGTGGATGCTGGGCGACTATCGATCGCCGGCGGTTCGTGGGGCGGCTTCCTCACTCTGATGGCAGTCGGGACGCAACCGGAACGTTGGCGTTCGGGGATCGCGCTCGTCCCGGTCGCCGACCAGGCGAAGTGCGCCGAAGTCTCACCGCGCTTCATGCAGAGCTACCTCGAGTCACTCTTCGGCGGAACGATCAAGGAGATCCCTGAGGTCTTTGAGGCGTCCTCGCCGATCACGTATGTAGGCGACGTCCGTGCGCCGCTCTTTGTCAGCGCCGGGGTGAACGACCCGCGGTGTCCGGTGGAGCAGATCGACACCTACGTCGAGGCACTGCGCGCGGCCGGAGGTGACGTGCATTACCACCGCATCGACACTGGCCACGCGGTCCCCGACGTCGACACGATGGTTGACGAGCTCGCGCTCTTCCTGGACTTCCTGATACGCACCAACCCGCCTGGCTGACCCACCCCGAGTGACCGCACTGCCCGCGCTAATCGGCGCGCCGTCGGCCCACCCCTAAGACATGAACAGAAACACCGTCCTGCCTGGCACTCCGGTGTACGTTCGGGTTCGTGACCGACGACTTGGCTGGGAGCGAGAAGCAGGGACGCGTTCGATCGCGTGGCCAAGGGGAGCCCCTCGTTTGGACGGCCATGTGGTTAGGCCTGATCCTCGCGGTGGTCGCTCTCATAATCGGCCTCAGCATGGCGTTTGAGAGGCGGGTGGCGCCATGCCCGAACGGTAAGTTCTTCCCGGAGGGCGCCACCGACTTCAACTGTTACGTCCACCCGCAAGCCGCAACGGGTACGGCGATCGCCCTCTTCGCGGTCATGCTGGGCACAATAATCGTGTTCTCCGGCATCTCCGCCGCCTTGGCCCTGCAAGGCCGTTCCGAAGGTGAAGGACCTGGACAGGGAGCCGCTTGAGGCGCAGATCGTTGCTCGCACTCAGCGTCTCAGCGTCTAAGCCGAGGCGCCTGACCCCATCGCAGAGATGAAGTCACTCGGTGAACTCAATGCGCAGGGAATAATCACTAACGAAGAGTTCGCGGCTCAGGTCGCGATCGCGTCGCCGGTGTCTGCGTCGAACAGGTGAATCTTGCGCGGGTCGACGCTGAGGGTGAGTCGCTCGCCCGGCGTGACCAGATCGTCGGGGCGTAGTCGGGCTACGAATACCGAGTTGGCGTCAACGATCGAGGGAGCGTCCTCGGCCACCCGATGGGCGGCCACGCTCACCGGTGGGGCGTTGACGCCGAAGAAGATGTGCGACTCGGTCCCGAGGTTCTCGACCGCCGCCACCTCGATGTCGAATGATGGCCCTACACCGTCGATGCTGAATGCCTCTGGCCGCAATCCGACGATCACCGAGCCGCGTCCGTCCACAGCCGCACGCTGTAGCTCTGACATGGGCAGGGTGAACTGCCCGAACTCTAGGGAAGAGTCGCCGACGGAAGCGACGGCCACGTTCATCGATGGCGACCCGATGAAGGTGGCCACAAACACGTTCGCCGGCCATCGGTAGAGCTCTTGCGGGTGAGCAACCTGTTGCAGCGTTCCGTTCTCGAGTACGGCAACGCGCTGGCCGAGGGTCATCGCCTCGACTTGGTCATGTGTGACGTAGACGGTGGTGACTCCTAGGCGTTTGTGCAGGTTGGTCAGCTCGGCTCGCATCGAGACCCGCAGTTTCGCGTCCAGGTTGGAGAGCGGTTCGTCCATCAGGTAGGCCGTTGGTTCACGCACGATCGCCCGCCCCATGGCCACTCGCTGCCGTTGTCCCCCCGAGAGTTGGCCGGGCTTTCGTTCGAGGTACTCGGTGAGCCCGAGCATCTCGGCGACTTGTTCGACGCGTTCGCGCCGCTCCGCCTTGGGGGTGTGGCCCACCTTGAGCGCGAACCCGAGGTTGTCGCGCACCGACATGTGTGGATAGAGGGCGTAGTTCTGGAAGACCATGGCGACATCGCGGTCGCGCGGTGCCGCACGCGTCACGTCGCGGTCGCCGATAAGGATCTGGCCGCTGGTGGTCTCCTCGAGCCCGGCGATCATCCGCAGCAGCGTCGACTTGCCACAGCCCGAGGGCCCCACCAGGACCATGAACTCCCCAGAGTTGACCGTCAGGTCGATGCCCTGGACGGCGGCGGTCCCGTCCGGAAACACCTTCGTCACGCCATTTAGGACGATTGGAGCCATGGCCACCTCATGTGGTCGGTGAGCGTTTCACGCACGTGACGCCGGATTCTGCCCGATTCGCGGTGGCTTCGCTAGTGTTTAATGAAGGTTCTTGACAGAAACAATCAGAAACCAGCATTATCTGCGCTATGGCAAGTCGAACCAGCCTGCGGGTGAGCCGGCTAACCGAGATCCAACAGATGGTGGCGGACGACGACGCCGTCACCATTGGGCAGTTGGTGGCCAGACTCGGCGTCAGCGAGGCGACGGTCCGGCGCGACCTCGACGCCCTTCAACAGTCGGGAGTGGTCCAGCGCACGCACGGCGGAGCCGTCGCCACCCAGGTGCGTGAGCTTCCCTACCCCGTGCGCGGGTCGCGGCAGGTCCTGGAGAAGCGGGCGATCGCCCGAGCCGCGGTCACCTTCGTCTCCCCGGGCGACACGGTCTTCATCGGTGGGGGTTCGACCACGCTGCACTTGGCCGACCAGCTCGTCGACGCCGACATCACGGTGGTGACCAACTCGCTTCCCGTCGCCACCGAACTCTCGAAGGGACGCCATGGTCAAGTCATCGTGATCGGTGGCACCCTGCGGACGCCCGAGCAGTCGATGATCGGCCCGCGCGCCGTTGACGCCATTCGCTCCTACCGTGCGGGCGTCGCCTTCCTTGGCGTTCCGGCGCTCGACAGCGTGCATGGTTTCACCGCCGATGGTGACGTCGAGGCGGCCACTGACCTCGCCTTCATAGAGAGTGCCCAGCGTTGCGTTGTGCTCGCCGACCACACCAAACTCGGCAGAGTCGCTACCACGCATGTTGTCCCGCTGACAGCGATCGACACCGTTGTGACCGACACAGGTGCACCGCCGATCGTCATCGATGAGTTGCAGGCTGGCGGGACGCGTGTCGTCGTTGCAGAGCGGATGCCATGACCACGCACACTGAGCGCGAGATCCTGTCGCAGCCGGAGGTCTGGCAGCAGACCATCGACAGCCTTGACCCCATGTCGTTCCTCACCCCGTTCAGCAACGACGTCACTGACGTGCTGGTCACCGGCTGTGGGTCGACGTACTACCTCGCGCTATCGGCCGCAGCGCTGCTCCGCGACAGTGGGCTACGCGCGTGGGCGCTGCCGGCGTCGGAGCTGATCTCGGCGGCCCAGCCGCAGCTGGCGAATGCCGGCGGAACATTACTGCTAGCCATTTCTCGCTCAGGGACAACGTCGGAGACGCTCATGGCGGTGGAGCACTTCCGGCGGATCGGTGGACATGCTGTCGCTGTCATCACCTGCTACCCCGACTCTCCGCTTGCAGAGGCTGCCGACATCGTGTGGGCAGCCCCGGCGTCCGCCGAGCAGTCCGTCGCTCAGACGCGGTCGTTCACCTCAATGCAAGTGATCGTCTCAGCGATCGCTGGCGCCCTCAGAGGTGGGGACCTGTCCGCCCTTCATGCCCTACCTCCCGCCGCGGGTGGCGTCCTTGAGCGCTCGCGCTCTTTGATGGCGTCGCTCGCCCGAGAGCCGGGGATCGAGTCGTTCTACTTCTTGGGCTCAGGCGCTCTGTATGGAATCGCATCAGAAGGCATGCTGAAGCTCAAGGAGATGTCGCTCACTGCGTCGGAGGCGTACCACACGATGGAGTTCCGGCACGGCCCAATGTCGATGTGCGATGAGTCGGCAGCCGTCATCGCCCTCGTCTCTACCGAACGCGCGTCGCTCGAGGAGGCCGTGCTGAAAGACATCTCCCCCTTCGGCGCTCAACTCGTCACTATCGGCGCGGAGGGTCTCCACCAGATCCCGGCTAACCTGCCGAGTTGGGCCGCCCCCGCCTTGTACTTGTTGCCGTTACAGCTGTTGGCCCTGGAGCGCGCCCTGCACAAGGGTCTCGACCCCGACAACCCCCGACATCTGACCGCAGTCATTTACCTGGACGAGTCGCGTGACGCGTCCTGACCGAGGAGGAACCATGACAAGCAGAAGCAGTCTAGCCATCGCAATGGTGGCATTGGCGCTACTCGCAACCGGATGTACCTCATCGGATGGAGACGAGGATGCAGCGGCGGCTGGTGGAACGATCACGGTCTGGACCCACACGAACAAGTCGTTCAACAAGGCCTACCAAGAGCTTGGCGACGCCTACATGGCGGAGAACGAAGACGTGACGATCAAGTTCGAGACCTTCGACTACGACAGCTACATCCAGACGCTGCAGACTTCGCTGCCTGCCGGCAACGAGGCGGATGTCCTGCAGATGTTCGGCAGCTGGACCTGCAGCTACGCCGACAACCTGTCGACGGTGCCCGATGACGTCTCCTCCATGAGTGCCGCCGAGGACGCATACTTCCCAGGCCCGCTCGGTGGGTACCAGTGCGACGATCAGCTGTACGGCATGCCGCAGGAGTCGAACGTCGAGTACGGAGCGACGCTGGTCAACACCGCGATGGCCGCGGACGCCGACGTTGCATTGGACGGTTGGGAAACCTTCGATGAGTTCAAGGTAGATGCGAAGAAGCTGACCGTCGTCGAGGACGATGCGATCACCCGGGCCGGCTATCACTTCACCACCAATGACGGCATCTCCTACAGTCTCCTGTCGCTGATTCTGCAGAACGGTGGAAGCTACCTCGCCGAAGACGGCACCTTCACCTTCCAGACGCCGGAGGCGCAGGCCTCGATGGAGCTGATGAAGAGCTTCGTGGATGAGCAGGTCGTTGACCCGACGCTCTTCACCGAGACCGCGAACTGGGTCGGTGACTGCTAGTTCACCGAGTTGTGCGCAGTGGGGCTGGTCGGCCCGTGGGTAGTGCCCGAGTACTCAACGGACTTCCCCGACGTCGCAGCAAACACCGAGTATGTTCCGCTGCCGACACTGGAGAACAGCAACTTTGCTGCTGACTCCGGGTGGGGCCTTGCGGTGTCGTCCAACAGCCCGGAGCAGGAGCTGGCCTGGGACTTCGTCTCATACGTGGCGCAGAACGACCAGAACGCCCTGGACTGGAACCTCGCGACCGGAACGCTGCCCGCCCTGACGGCAAACACCCAGGGGGAGGCCCGTGACCAGCTGCTCGCGGACGCCGCCTACCTGGCGCCATGGCTGGATATCCTCGGCGACGCCCAGTACGTCGGCAGCCTGCCGGACCGTGACCGGCTGTTCTACCGGATCATCGTGCCCAACGTGCTCGACTACCTGAACGGGCAAACGAGCGTCGAGGCCGCCCTGGCCGCCATCGATGAGGAGGCCAACTCCCTGTAAACAGGGACGTTGTTGTCATGGCAATCGAAACCGTAGAGCGCCCCCCCCCGCCCCCCCCCCCCCACCGGGGCGGGCGGGGGGGCGGCGGCCCGCGCCCGACCCCGCGCACCCCCCACCAGCGCCGGGGCGCCA
>JAJAYM010000135.1 GCA_027117675.1 Actinomycetes bacterium
CGCCAGACAACTGAAGAGGGTGGATCGGGGATCGGCAGCAGACGAGCTGGTGTGTCTGTGTGTCGTTCCTTTGGGACCACACGCCTTGAGCGGAGCGGATGCTGCACGAGCCAATAGCGGGGCTCGTGACATCTCAGGCAAGGGGTGATTCCCACACAATGAGCAAGTTTGTTTCCGCGGTTGAGCGTTTCCTTTCCAGCGGTGCTGGTTGGTCGTGGAACTAAGAAGGCTTCTCGGCTGCCGATCCCCGGTCCCCCCTCCTCCTTCCCCAGGAGTCGCTCGTATGCAGCAGCTGCGTCCCGCGGCGCTGGCGTACCTTGCCGTCGTCACGGCCGGTGCGCTCGCCGCGCTGACCGCTGCCACCGTTCAGTTGCCTGCTCATCCCGAGCACGTCCACGTGCTCTTGGTGCTGTCGCCGATCTTCGTGCTGGCGATCTACCTCAAGTCGTCGATGACGGCGCAGGTGTCACTCTCGGCCCACGTGCCCATTTTGATCGCTGCGTATCTGATCGGCGGATGGTCGGTGGCCTGTCTCGTCGGAGTTTCGGCGACCGTGCTGGACCGGCGAAAGCCGATCTCTCGGGTGCTGTTCAACAATGCGCAGTGGGTGCTGATGGGTCTGGCCGGTGGCCTGATCTTCGACACCATGGGTGGCGAGGAGATGCAGACCCTGCCCCCGAACGGTTTTTCGCCTGAGCTGCTCCCTCCCATCGTCCTCTCAATTGCAGCGGTGATCGCCGTCAACGCCGGCCTGATGTTGGGCATCTTGGCTCTGCAGGAGCAGATCAAACCCAGTGCGATCTGGCGCAACATGGTTGTCGCCTCAGTTGGTCCCTACTTCGCATACGGGCTGCTGGGCCTACTGATGGCTGTCCTCTGGTCGATCGGTGGCGGATTCGCAGCGGCGCTCGTCCTCCTGCCTCTACTGGTCGCGCGTCGCGCGTTCAACCAGTACGCAGAGCAGCGTGAAGCGTACGAGTCAACGATCCGGGCGTTGGTACAGGCTGTCGAGACCAAGGATCACTACACCCGTGGACACAGCGAGCGGGTATCGCGGGCATCGGTGCTGATTGCCAGGGTCATCGACATGCGCGAGGACCGCGCCGAGGCGCTGAGGTACGCGGGGATTCTGCATGACGTCGGAAAACTTGGCGTTCCGACCAGAGTGCTCCAGAAGACCGGGCCGCTCAGCGACATGGAGTTCGCGGCTATCAAGCGCCACCCCCGGAACGGTACCGAGATGGTCCGTGGCATCGCCTTCCTCGAGGAGGCCTACAACGGGATCATGCACCACCACGAGCGCCTCGACGGCCGTGGATATCCGCTGGGACTGTCCGGCAACGACATCCCCGAGTTCGCCAGGATCATCGCGGTCGCAGATGCCTTCGACTCGATGACGTCGACGCGCTCCTATCGAGGGGCCCGGGACGTTTCTGAAGCCCTCACTGAGCTCGAGAAGTGCGCTGGCACCCAATTCGACCATTCCATGGTGCAAGCGTTGATCGCCGCGCTGCAGCGCGAGCCGTGGACGACCGTCGCACCGGCTGACAGGCGCCAACTCGACATCGAGATCGGTTCGCCGACCTTCGACCACGATGACCCGACGGCCAACCTTCCCACAGCGCCGGACCCGCAGGTCGCGGCCGAAGCGGCTGCATCTGAGGCGCTCAACGATCGGATGCTGCACCGGCGAGACGTGCTGCGTCGCGGGGGTTGGTCATGAGGCGATCCTGGGCTGATGAGTTCTCCGGCGCCTCGGTCCTGGTTGTCGTCGGGGGGCTGCTGCTGGCTGTTGCAGGAGTTGCCGCGACGGCGTCCCAGCCCGTTCTCGAGCCGCAGATCGCTCTGGCGTTCGGGGCGTTGATCGCTGTCGGTGAGCTGGTCAGGGTCAACCTTCCTGGCGACCGGTCTGCGGCCCCGATTGGTGCTGCCGGTGGACTCGCCTACGCACTCCTCGGCGACTTTCGTCTTGACGAAGGGACCACCTACGGAGTGCTTCAGGTGGTGGCGGTCAGCACGATCGCCATCCTGGTCGGCGCGGTGCCGCACATGGCCGTTGGACAGCCGCCACGCCTTGAGTCGCTGGCCCGCCGGGTGCTCATCGCCGGATTCGCCGCCCTGCTCTTCCGCCCGCTTTACACCGGTGGCTACCTCGACGGCATATCGGACGGCGGATGGCAGCTTCCGGCCTTCATGCTCGCCATCGTGCTCTTCTGCGGGCTCGTCGATGCGCTGCTCGCGGCGCTTGCACGTTCTGGTCGAGAGCGCAGCCCGTTCATGGCTGCAGCACGCGACGAGTTCGGAGCCCTGCTCGGGATCGGTTCGGCGATCGGTGCCACCGGCGTCCTTATCGCACTAGCTGCCGAGGCTATGGGTTACTGGGCGCTGCCGTTGTTCGCGCTGCCGCTGCTGGTCGCTCAGTTCTCCTTCCGTCGTTACGCGAGCATCCGCGCCACGTACGACCAGACGATCCAGGCGTTGTCACGAGTGACCGAGGTAGGTGGCTACACCGAGACCGGGCACGCCCAGCGAGTGGCACAGCTCTCGGTCGCCGTCGGCCGCGAGATGGGGCTCGCCGAGGCTGACATCAAAGACCTGAAGTATGCAGCCCTCATGCACGACATCGGGCAGTTGTCGTTGACCGACCCGATTTCGGGTGGAGCGACCACACTCATCGCCCGTGACGAGCAGCGCCGCATCGCTGCCTACGGTGCCGAGGTGATCCGGCAGAGCGGGATGGAGCGAGTCGCCCACATCGTCGAGCAACAGACTGAACCCTTCCGGCGACGTGGGCAGCCGTTCGATGCGAACATCCCCGTTGCGAGTCGGATCATCAGAGTCGCCAATGCCTACGACGACTTCGCGGGCGGCTCCATGGAGAGTGTGCAGCGAATGTATGCGCTCGGCCGGCTACGTGAGGGCATGGCCGAGGAGTACGACCCCTTGGTGGTCGATATCGCGAGTCGAGTGGTCGAGCGCACCATGCTGATCGACGGCTGAGCCGCCGCCGTCTGAGCCCACCTACGCCTCGACGCTCTGAGCAGCTGGTCGTGGTTGGATACGCCCTGTGGCTGAACAGATTCGAGCAGAGATGGTGGCGAACGTCTTGTCGCTGCTGGTCACCAGCGGCGACGTCGTCGAGCCGGGCCAAGCAGTGGTGATCATGGAGTCGATGAAGATGGAGATCCCGGTGCTGGCCGAGCATGGCGGAACCGTCACGGCGGTCTCGGTCGCTGAGGGCGATGTTGTCCAGGAGGGCGACGTCATGGTCGAGCTGGCCTGATCCCAAAGGACTAGCCTGCTTGGCCTAAAGGTCGCACTTCCTGACGTCGAAGCCTCCCTCGTGGAGACCACTGACATCGGCTACGAGGCGCCGGCCGGCTCGGACGACGCGCTCGTTACCGAGGCGGCCCCCGTGCCGTCCGGCCCCCAGTCGGTCGAGCCGTTCCTCAAGGCGCTCGTTGAGATTGGTGGCTCGGACCTGCACTGCAAGACCGGATCCCCACCCAGAGTGCGCATTGACGGCCGCCTGCGAAAGTTGCAGGCACCCACGCTCACGAACATCGACACCGAGAACATGGTCGCAGCGGTGCTGAGCGAGCGTCCCGACCTCTGGCAAGAATTCCTCAACACCAACGAGGCTGACTTCGCCTACTCGATGTCCGGCGTCGGCCGCTTTCGCGTCAACGCTTTCCGGGCGAGGGGAGCGGCCGGTCTGGTCTTCCGCCGCGTGTCGGTCGGAGCAATCGGCCTGGACGACCTCGGCCTTCCACAGGTGGTGTCGGCGCTCGCGATGGAGCCACGTGGACTGGTGCTAGTCACCGGACCTACCGGTTCGGGTAAGACGACAACGCTCGCCGGCATGATCGCCCACATCAACCAAAACCGCGAAGTGCACGTGGTCACCATCGAAGACCCGATCGAAGTGCTCCACTTCGACAAGTTGTCGATGATCAACCAGCGCGAGGTGAAGCTCGACACTGCCGATTTTGCGACGGCCCTGCGCGCCGGAATGCGGCAGGACCCCGATGTCATCCTCGTGGGTGAGATGCGTGACCCCGAGACGGTGAAGGCAGCCCTGGCCGCGGCCGAGACCGGACACTTCGTCATGTCGACCCTGCACACAACGGACGCGGCCGAGACGGTCAACCGCATTATCGACTTCTTCCCACCGCACGAGCAGAAGCAGATTCGAATGACACTGTCGGAGTCGTTGCGGGGCATCTTGTGTCAGCGGCTGGTTCCACGGTTGGACGGATACGGGCGCTGCGTCACGATGGAGGTGCTCGTCAACACCGGCCGTATCGCCGACGCGATCGCGGACCCGGAGAAGACCGGCACGATCACCCAGCTGATCGGCGAAGGTTCGTACTACGGTATGCAGACCTTCGACCAGCACCTGGTTTCGCTTATCCGTGATGGCGTGATCACGCTCGAAGCCGCCATGTTGGCGTCGAGCAGCCCCCACGACCTCACGGTCGAACTTCGTCGGCTGGGGCTCGTTGCCTGACGGGCATACGCTGGCGCCATGGCGCTCGAGGTGGGTCTGCAGGCTGCTCTGGTTCATGTCGTCTCTGACGACGACACCGCCGCCGCGGTTGGCAGTGGCGACGTCGCGATGCTGGCCACCCCGCGCCTCCTCGCGCTGGCTGAAGCGGCTTGCCTGGCAGCCCTCGGAGATGCCGAGCTTCCCGCAGAGACCACCACAGTCGGTACTCGCATGGAACTCGAACACCTCCTGGCCCTGCCGGTCGGTGAGACTGTGCGGGTTGCTGCTCGCCTTGACCATGTCGATGGTCGCCTCTTGAAGTTCGAGGTCGTCGCCACCGACGACGGTGACCGGCTGGTAGCCCGCGCCGTCATCACTCGAGTCCTCGTTGACCGTGAGCGCTTCTTGGCCCGAACGGCCAGATGACGCGACGACAGTCGGGTCATCTGGGGCCAGCAGGGGGCCGCCAAGGGGTCAACGGATACCGAGGCGGTTCCAAGTTCAGCGCGTCCGCGCGCCAGTCCCAGGCTTGCTCGGGGGGCGGTTTGGAGCGGTCTGCTCGACTAGTGCGGATCGTGCCGAGGAGGACAGCTGCGAGGGCGACGACCACGAGGCCCCCCTTCCCTTCGAGCTTGGCGTCGTCTGCGAGGTCTTCGGCATCGACCGCAGTGCGAGCGGCCTACCGATGTTGGACTTTGCTGTGGTTTCTGAGCA
>JAJAYM010000136.1 GCA_027117675.1 Actinomycetes bacterium
CCGCGGCGCGCTCCCGGGCGCCGCGGGCGCCGCGGACGACCGGCGGCCCGCGGCGCCCCGAATGCCGGGCACCTCGACTGACCACGACCCGCAGTCCCTTGTCGGCTCATGGCAGGTGATGGGGCCGCCGGGGATCGAGGGCCGTGAGGTGCGGTTGCACGCGGGAGGCCGCGTCTCGCTGCGAGAGGGTGCCTGCGTGCTGGGCGGTGGCTGGTCGGCAACCGACGCGGGACTGATGATCATGAGCATCAACGCAGCGACCAACGAGTGCCGCGACCTGGACGACGCCTTCGAGTACTTCAAAGGTGTGCAGCGCTATGCCCTGATGGCCGGCTCGGTGCGTCTGAGCGACCTCTCCGGCGGCACGGTCGCGGTGCTGACCGCGGGCACGCCACCGGCCGATCCGGACGAGACCTTCGCCCCGCGCGACGCGGCGCCGGATCTGCCGGTGGGTGTCCAGGTGCCCTCGCTCGAGGTGCTCACGGCCGTTCGGTGGATCCCGGTCGAGACCGTCGGCAGTGATCGATGGCCCGATGCCAAGCGACCGCACGCGCAGTTCGACGTCGACGGCACATGGCACGGATCCGATGGCTGCAATGGCGTGGGCGCGCCTTGGTCGCTGGACCTCACCACCGGAGAGTGGCTCGCTGGAGTGGGTGGACAGACCGAGATCTTCTGCGACAACGTTGTCGTGAGCGCCATGGTGGGTCCGGCCCGGGCCGTCGGGATCGACGGGGACGAGCTGGTGTTCTACGGCGCTGACGGAGCTGAGACGGGTCGATTCGTCGCCGACGAGGGCTGAGCCGGACCTCAAGATTTGGTTGTGCGCAAGGGGTTCTGCGACACTGGGGTCGTCGGACGTGACGCGTCTCACGTCGCCGATCCGTCAAGTCGCTCGGCTGAGGTTCCGAGGACATCGCAGACCGAAACCTTCGTTCGTCGCACCATCCGCCACGGCATTTCCAATCTCTGTGAGGACCCCTCCCTATGACCAGCATTGAAACCCTGGAGCACGACGTGCTCGAGACCCCAGCTGATGACGTCACGGCCGCTCCGGTGGCTGTCACCGAGCTTGCGGACGAGTACGGCGACCCGGCGCGCTACGACCTCGAGTACGGCACCGCCGGCCTCGACGTCCCCTTCTACCTCGCACTCGCCGAGCGGGCCGATGGCACCGTGCTCGATGTCGCCACCGGCACTGGCCGTATCGCCTTGGCGATCGCCGAGGCTGGCCACGAGGTCACCGCAGTTGACGTCAACCCCGCAATGGTCGAGTTTGCCATCGACAAGGATGTCGACGAGACCGTCACCTGGGTCGAGCAGGACGCCCGTGAGCTGAAGGTCCGTGGCAAGTTCGGCCTCGCCATCGTTGCGGGTAACGCGCTGCAGCAGTTCGTCGCCAACGACGACCGCGCCGCGGTGCTGAAGGCGATCTACCGCCAGCTCGCACCAGGAGCCACGTTCGCGTTCGCGATCCGATTCCCCCACACGTCCGAACTCGCTCGCCGCGTCGAGACGCCCGAGATCTGGCACTCCTACACCGACGTGACTGGCAGCCAGGTGATCGTCTCCGGCACCCAGCGCTACGACGCCACGAGCCAGGTCATGACGCACGAGACCTACCGGCAGTACGCCGTCGACGGCACGCCTGCCGCAGCGCCGACCACCACGGCTGTCCGCTACTCGTTCCCTCAGGAGCTGGAGGCTGCTCTGGCCGCCGCCCGCTTTGAGGTCGAGGCCACCTACGCCGACTTCGCCGGAACCGCGCTGACCACCGAGAGCGCCGCAACGGCGTCCGCTCTCGTCTACGTCTGCCGCAAGCCGGAGACCACCAAGCGCTGATCTAGCTCGACAGCACGCAAGTAAGGGCCTGTCACTGTGGCGGGCCCTTCTTGCTGTTCCCTGCAAGAACGTCATCGAATCCGGAGTAGATACCGGTGCAACGCGCCGAGGCTTGCGTTAGAGGCTGCGCAGGACCGCCGTTACCTTGCCGACGATGACGGCGTCGTCGCCGAGGATCGGCTCGTAGTTCGGGTTGTGCGGCATCAGCCAGATGTGGCCGTCGCGCTTCTTGAAGGTCTTCACTGTCGCTTCGCCATCGAGCATCGCGGCAACGACGTCACCGTTCTCTGCCGTCGGCTGTTGCCGGACGACCACCCAGTCGCCGTCGCAGATGGCTGCGTCGACCATCGAATCGCCGACCACCCTCAGCAGGAAGAGCTGGCCGTCACCGACCAGTTGCCTGGGGAGCGGGAAGACATCTTCGACGACCTGCTCGGCCAAGATCGGCCCACCTGCTGCGATCCGGCCGACGACCGGCACGTAGGCGGCCGCAGGTGTGGCGTTGCCGGAGTCGGTGAGGTCGACGGCCGACTCGGCGGCGTCGGGGAGGCGTACCTCGATCGCCCTGGGGCGGTTGGGGTCGCGCCGGATGAAGCCCTTGCGTTCGAGTGACGCGAGCTGGTGCTTGACGCTGCTGGGGCTGGTGAGGCCGACGGCGTCGCCGATCTCGCGCATGCTCGGCGGGTAGCCACGTTCGCTGACCGAGCGATGGATGTACTCCAGCACCAGGCGCTGCCGCTGGGTGAGGCCGTCGTCGGCGACCTGGCCGTCGGGCAACTCGTGGACGCCGCTGCGGGCTCCGCCGGAACTGCTGCTCTCGGGGCCTGGGCTCATGGGCTCATCTCCTGCGGTCGGCTGGTTGGACTGTCAGACCCCTGGTGCACGGTGGAGGGATGGTCACCGGGGCGAGCATGACGCTAGCGCGAATCGAACGCGTGTTTCAAACACCTGTTCGATTTTCTGGCGCGTGTCGCGCGATTTGGTGGCGTGTTGGTGTATACATCGTACAGACGTTCGATCGAACAACCGTTCGACCCTTCCCCCGGAGGTTTCTGGTGAACAGCTCTACCGGTGTGCAGTCGGTTTCGGCCCTGTCGTCCCGCTTGACCCGTCGCGGTCGCCTGGTGCTCGTGTTCGTGGTGGCCGCCATGATCTATGCGCTGGTCTCGCTCGGGCAGGTGGCGGCGTCGGCTGGTCACGCAGGCGACACAGGCAGCGTGCCGGTCAATACCACCTGGGTGGTGCAACCGGGGGAGACGCTCTGGGCGATCGCCGAGCGCGTCGACGCCGAATCCGATCCGCGCGAGACGGTGGCCCGGATCGTTGCAATGAACGACCTGCCGAACTCCTCGGTTCAGGCGGGTCAGGAACTGCAGATTCCGGCCTGACCTGCGCTTTTGTCGCTGTGGCGGTGTTGGCGACACGCTGGAGAGAAATAGTTGGCCCCAACACTTGCCACCGACGGTGTCGAAGCGTACGGTACCCCTACATCTAGTAGTTACA
>JAJAYM010000137.1 GCA_027117675.1 Actinomycetes bacterium
CTCCTGGGAGGCGTGTGGACTCCCCGGCCTGCCCGAGCTCGCCACCGGCCTGGCGCGCGCGGCGCGCGCGCCCGCCGCGGCGGCCCCGGTGGGGGTGCTAGACCCCCGCGCCCCCCCCCCCCCCGGGGCGGGGCCCCCCCCCCCCCCCGGGCCCCCCCCCCCCCCCCCGGGGGGGGGGCCACCCCCCCCCCCCCGGGGGCCCCGGGGGGCCCCCCCCCCCCCGACGCTCTCCGCCAGCGGAGACCTCGACCTGCTGCACTATGGCGCTCCTGACCCAGCGACAAGCACCCCGCCACCAGACCGACGATTCGACTACGTCGTCGGCCAGAAGGCTGGATACCTCGATGGCAAGTACGGCACCTGGTTCACCATCAACCGTGAGCTCATCCCTCACGTTCCCATGTTCATGGTCAAGCCGGACGAGACCGTTCGGGTGCGTTTGAAGAACAACACTCCCGTCGACCACCCCATGCACCTACACGGACAACACATGTTGGTGCTGAGCCGAAACGGCTCGCCAGCCACCGGATCGCCCTGGTGGGTGGACACCCTCGAGATTCGACCTGGTGAAGAGTTCACAGTGCAGGTCACCACCGACAACCCAGGCGACTGGATGTTCCACTGCCACATTCTCCCCCATGCCAGTGCCGGTCTGATGACGCACATGTCCTACCTCAATGTCCGCAACCCGTTCCGTATCGGCGTGATCAACCAAAGGCTCACCAACCACCCGGAGTAGGCGCTGCGGGGATGGCTCCCCGGCGTCCATTAGGCCCGAACGGTCGCTGCCGATTCGTCTTGGCGCGCACCGGGCCGAACATGGGGTGGTAGGGCAGCCACGAGCATCCCCGTCTTCAGCGCTTGGATCTGAGCCTGTCGGTAGTCGTCAACAATGGCAGTGGTTGTCGCTTCGTCGGCCCCAGCCGCCTCAACGGCAGACTGCACCGCGTCCGCGACCTTTCGACTGTCACCCTCGTACCGGCGATCACGGCAGCTATCGCCGGTAGCACCATCGCTGTCCCGATACCTTCGAGCACCGACCAACCGAGGGTGAGCATGAACAGCACCATCACGAGGCAGTAGAAGGTGACGACGGCCTGGATCGTGGTCACGGTGGTGCATCGATCGTGATGGACCGCTCGACGGAGTAGGTGTCATTGGACATATCGGGGGGTAGTGACCATCACGTCTTCCGTCGATGGCCCGCAGGATTGCGGCGCCTCATTTCCTGAACGGCTTGTCAGGTTCGATCACAGCGATGAGACTGGTCCTGACCACCAAGAGGAGCAGCACATGCCGCAGCAACAGAATGCAGTCCGGCTGCCGCTCACTCTGGCCTTGGCCGACCGTTACCTTGAGTTGACGAGCCCAGAACGCGAGTCGAAGTTTCACTACATCTGGTTGCGTGACAACTGCTGGTGTGAGGAGTGTCGGGTCGCTCAGTCAGCTGAACGCCGCATCTACACCGCTGACATCCCACCAGACATCGCCCCCGCTGAGGCACACCTGGACCACGACGCGGCAACGATTCACCTGCGCTGGAACGACGGCCACAGCTCAAGCTTCAGCGTCTGGTGGCTTGCGGCCAACGACTACTCCAACGGCGCCGAGGAGCCGTCGCCCAAGGTGACGCTGTGGACTTCAGACCTCGGGTCTCCACCGCGGTTCGAGCACGGAGCGGTCGTGGGACGACCAGATGTGCAACTGGCCTACCTGGACGCGATGCGCGAGTACGGAGCGGCCATCGTCACCCGCACTCCGTCAGTGGACGGCGAGGTTGCCCGCTTCGCAGAGGTTGTGGGTCACGTACGTGAGACCGCATTCGAACGCGTTCACAATGTGCGGCACGACCCACAGGGCTACAACGTCGCGCACACTCCGCTCGAGCTCAAGCCGCACACCGACCTGCCCAGTTACCACTGGCCGCCGAGCATCCAGTTGTTGCACTTCCTGGTGAACGAGTCCACGGGCGGCGAGAGCACCCTGGTTGACGGCTGGTCGGTGTTGGCCGATCTGCGCAGGGACAACCCAGATGCCTTCGACATCCTCTGCCGTGTCCCCGTTACTTTCCAGCTGTTCAGCGAGGACGAGGACACCAGAGCCACCGCTCCCCTGGTCCAGCTCGACACCTCCGGGCGAGTGCAGACCCTGAGGTTCTCCAACCAGTTGGCGTTGCCCCTGCACGCGCCCTTTGAGGATGTTGGGGAGTTCTACGACGCCTACCAACTACTCGGCAAGATGATCGACAGCGACTACTACAAGATCGTCTTCAAGTGCAATACCGGAGATCTTCTAACCGTCCACTCGCATCGAGTGCTTCACGGCCGCAAGGCCTTCGACCCGGTGAGCGGTGCTCGTCACCTCCAAGATGTCTACATGGAGTGGGACGACCTGATGGACCGACACAATGTCCTCAGTGGAACCCACAAGCCGACACCATCGACTGGAGTTGACCTCGCATGACCTCGACGTCGCAGACTGTCTCGTTCACCGCCATGGAGCACGGTACCCGCGAAGACTATGAGTTCTTGGGCTCACTTGAGGAAGGCGAAATGCAGGGTTTCCCTGATCGCGTTCTCGACTGGCTACGGACCATGCACGACTCCGCCGGTTACCAGATCTCGCGCCTCGATCACTCGCTACAGGCCGCTACGCGCGCGCACCGCGCGGGCGAGGACGAGGAGACCGTTGTCTGCGTGCTTCTGCACGACATCGGCGACTACCTTGCTCCCGCCAACCACTCAGAGGTTGCTGCCGCGGTTCTGCGACCGTACGTGAGCGAGAAGAACTACTGGATCGTCAAACACCACGGGCTCTTCCAGGGCGTGTACTACTTCCACTTCGTTGGTGCAGACCCCAACGCCCGCGACAGGTTCAAGGACCACCCTTACTACCAAGCCACCATCGACTTCTGCGCCAACTACGACCAGAACTCGTTCGATCCCGCTTACGACTCAGAACCACTGGAGTTCTTCGAGCCCATGGTTCACCACGTCCTCGCGAGACCGGTCAACTTCGAAAGCGACACGTAGTTGCGACCGCCCGCAATCGGTGCTGTGTCCCTGCTTGCACTGGGGACGCTCATGGCTGGCTGCGGTGACCAGGGGCCAGTTGACCTCTTGAGCGCTCAGAGCATGTCCCTCACCTTGCCGTCGTCGCTGGAAGCCTGGCCAACGGAGCCCGGGGACGGCTACTGGAAAGATGCCGAAATGGACGACGGTCGGGAAGCCCTCTTGCATGTTGGGCCACGCGGCGCCGACGATGCGATGGCCTGGGCCCAAACCGGCTGGCGGATGGTGCCCTTCCCTCCGGCCACCGTTCGCTCGGCTTGTGCCGCATTCCTTGAACTCATCGCCGCCAACATGCAACCAGCCGGCGCAGGAGCATCAAGTAAGGCAGCCCGCCAGCAATGCGTGAAGAACCTCCGTCCGGGAGAAGATGTCGCACGGTCCTGGCCGATCACCCTCGAGGATGGGACCCTGGCCCAGATGAGCGTGACGATGCAGAGCCTGGAAGACCAGGGCGAGTACTGGGTCACGATCTCCGCAAGCGAGCAGTAGGGCACGCTCGGCGTGCAGAGAGGAACTGACATGTCGCAGACCACCGGCACCGAACTTCAGACCGTTGCGCTGTTCTCGGGACTCGATGCCAATGATCGCGACATCATCGCGAACCTCCTTACCATCGAGTCCTACGCGAACGGTCTCAGCATTGTCCGTGAGGGTGAGGTCGGGTATGTCTTCTACGTGATCAAGAAGGGCCGGGCGGAAGTCTCCCACGAGGGCACGTTGCTCCGGGAGCTTGAGGGAGGAGACTTCTTCGGGGAGATCGCAATTTTCGGCGACGGCAAGAGGTCAACGACGGTGACCGCGCGCGGCAATGTTGAGGTCTGGGCGATGTTCGGCACGACCCTCGGCCAACTCGAGCGTGAGCATCCTGAGATCGCATCGGCCCTCCGAACGACTGTGCGCGATCGACTCGCGACCGACTGACGCCACAGCGAGCACTACAGCTCCGCGCGGACGACGGGTTCTTCGTCCACCTTGCGGCACGCACTTCCCCTGAAGTTAGTGACAGTTGCCTTCGGCGTCGTCGATGTATCGCGGCTGCCCCTCGGCAGACACCCAGCTTGACTCCCAGCGGCCGTCGAACAGGCGAAGTTCCACGAAGCCGAACGCTTTGCTCTGGCCCCAAACGAAGGTGTCCGGCTGGGTGTGAAAGTTCCCGAAACCGTTAAGGGGCTTCGTCCTCCGTGCCAGACACGAACTGCGTAATCCCTCGGTACGGGTCATGGTCGGGATGTTGTTCATCAACTGGTCGACGGAACACCGCCTCCGGTTACACGGGACCGCAACGATCGAGCAGGATGACGAGCTGCTGCCCGAGTATCCGGAGGCCCAGTTCATGGTGCGCGTCCGCACGACGGCCCTTTGGCCGAATTGCCCCCGCTACGTCCATCGTATGGAACCTAAGCAACGGTCCACCTTCGTCCCGACAGACGGTCAGCGCACACCGGTACCCGCATGGAAGAAGTCGGACTGGGCGTCAGACGTCTTGCCCGAGGGCGACCCAGCACTGGATCCCGAAGCGCCCGTTGTGTGATTTTGATCTGAAGTGCGAGGCGGACGGTTGCGCGTCAAAGTTTGTGCTCGAAGAAGCGCATGCGCGGGTTGCGATCAATGGTCCTAGCGAAGTCCCGTAGCGACAACTTGTGCGCGCGATGCCATCGCACCTTCGGCCCACTAGGTGGGGCACGAAGTCGAGGTTGCTCGTACCTCACTACACGCGCCCCCTGCCCGGCGCGACCTCTGTAGTACCGGGACGCGCCGCCGCCGCACCCATCTCGATGCAGGCGACAGCGGGCTCGTCAGTACGTCAAGGTGCGGTCCGCTGCGAAGGTCAGTTGAACAAGCACATTCGGCATCGCCATCTCAGCCGGTTTGTTCGCAAGGTCCTCAGCCGTAACACCGCGGGCCATGCTCGACATACCGGAAACATAGAAGCGCCCGCCCCCCTCGCACACCGCATCGAAGGACTCTCGTAGCGCGCCCGTCCCCAGTCCGCTCAGCGAGTCCAATACCGACTCTCGAATGAGTTGTACCCCGTCTCCCGCGAGGAACACGCTGACGCCGTGCCCCTCTTCAACGGCTGCCCGCGCCACCAGGAACCCCAGGGCGGCTCGGGTTGGGGCCTCCGGCCCGCACGTGATGTGAACCAGCAAGTTACCCATGTCCCAAGGCCTCCATGGTGAAAGTCCCCTTCAAGCAGTGGATCCACCGAGGGTTGAATGGGACCCGTTCGTAGTCTCGGAGGCGTGACTCGCTTGTGACCCTAGCCGGTACTCAGATCCGGGGCTACATCACATGCGCTACGGCTTCATCGGGCCGCACCTACAGCGCCATACATGCCGACCGATCAGCTGCGCGCCAGCTCTCGCTACGGCGCCATGACCTCGGGATCGTTGCGGCCGCGCTCCTGTGCCCCGTCGTGGTGTCCGACATCGTCAATCTGTTGGAGGTTCAGTGCCGGGCCTCGAGGCCGACGGCGTCGCGTAGTTCGGAGGCAGCTTTGTGGAGGTCCACGTCGTCGGCGCCACGGGAGTCCATCAGCGCAGCAAGCCCCTCGGCTAAGACATTGAGCTTTTCTTGGGCGGCTTCGGCGTCGCGTCGCCCGGCGTTCTGCAGCAGAACCAACAGCAAGAGAGTAAGCACACTGCCGATGGTGTGAATCACCACTTGCCATGACTTTGCGCTGCTGAACAGCGGTGCGCTGGCGAACCAGACGACGACGATACCCACGCAGATGAAGAAGAACGGCGGTTCACTTACGCGGCGGTATATGACTTCAACGAACCGCTCAAACCAAGTCCGGTGTTCGTCCCGCTTGCGGGTCTGCTCGGCATCGCTGCGCTCCATGCGGGGTAAAGTACCCGACCGCTCACTCGTCGAACCTCAGCTCGCGACCGCCCCACCAAAGCCCCCGGGGTGGCTGTGGGCTTTGGAGTTCGCCGCTCCGTGTGCGTCACCCAGCGCGTCCCTACCCGGCGGGAGTGCTAGCGCTGAGAC
>JAJAYM010000138.1 GCA_027117675.1 Actinomycetes bacterium
GACCGATGTGCAGGGCGGTGCGTGCGAGAAGTGCGTTGTCGTAGAGCATCTTCTCGAAGTGCGGTACGACCCAGCTGGAGTCGACGCTGTACCGCGCAAACCCGCCGGCCAGCTGGTCGTAGATCCCCCCGGACGCCATCGCGCGCAGCGTGCCCTCGGCCATCAGGAGAGCATCCGACGACCCGGTGCGCGCATGGTGTCTGGTCAAGAACTCCAGCACCATGCTCGGCGGGAACTTCGGCGCCCCGCCGAACCCACCGTGGGCATAGTCGTACTGCTTCGTGAGTGCGTTCAACGCCGCCGCGTAGTCGTCAGCCGTCGGAGGTGCGGCGCTGCCATCGGTGATGTCACTCGGCACAGCCCGCATCTGCTCGATCCGGGCAAGAACCTGTGACGCCTGCTGCCGTACGTCGTCCGCCCGCTCACGCCAGGTGGCCGACACCGCCATCAGCACGTCGGGGAACCCCGGCATCTCGCCACTGCGGCGCGGGGGAAAGTAGGTGCCGGCGTAGAACGGCTCACCCTCTGGGGTGAGGAAGACCGTCATCGGCCAGCCACCGTGACCAGTCATGGCCGTGACCGCGTCCATGTAGACGGCGTCAACGTCAGGGCGCTCCTCGCGGTCGACTTTGACCGACACGAAACGCTCGTTCATGATCGCGGCGATCGGAGGGTCCTCGAACGACTCGTGCGCCATGACGTGACACCAGTGGCAGGCCGCGTACCCGACGGAGAGCAACACCGGGACATCACGCCGCTCAGCCGTCGCGAAAGCTTCCGGCCCCCAGGGCATCCAGTCGACGGGGTTCTCAGCGTGCTGCAGCAGGTAGGGGCTGGCCGATCCCGCGAGGAGGTTGGTCACCTACTCATTCTGGGGCTACCGATGAGTCACGGCCAGGTCGCGGTCGCAGGCGGGGCCAGCGCAGCAAGAAACGGGGCGCCCAGTGGTTCACCCCGGCTCGGATCGAGCCGGGGTGCCTATTCTGGCGCCGCAGGGCCGGGACATCGACGCTGGGACATCGACGCTGCGGTCGAGGAAGGAAGAAGAATCCGTGGGCTGGGCACGCCGCAATAGCTGGTGGGTCTACGTCTTGCTGTGCAGCGCCCTGGTCAGTCTCTTCTACTCGATCCCCCTGATCGCATCATGGCCCTGGGTCCCCGCCGACAGCCAGAGCCTGATCTGGACGGCCATGGCCGTCATCGCTGTGGCCGCCATGACGCTGGGTATGGTGATCCAGCGTCCACCGACCAAGGCGGCCTGGATCCTGTTCACCACTGGTGTGGCGCTCACCGGGTTCGCAGATACGTGGTGGGAGTTCCCGCAACTCATCGGACTCCCCTCGCGCGACATGGCCTACCCATCGATCCTCGACTACCTCTAACTCACGTCGTACATATTCTTGTTCGCTGCCATCGTCTCGCTGGTACGCCGCCGGTCACCCGGGCCGCGACCGAGCTGCCTTGCTCGACTGCCTGATCGTCTCAACGGCGGCGGGGCTCACCTCGTGGGTCTTTATCATCGAGCCAACCCTGGCCGGCACCGAACTTGACCTCGCGGCGTCGCTGGTCACCGCTGGCTACCCGCTCATGGACATCGTGCTGCTGGGTGCGGCGACCCGCCTGTGGTTCTCCTTCGACTCGGGGCGCAACACGTCCATGGGCTTTATTGTGGGGACGCTGGTCGGCGTCCTGATCGCCGACACTGCCCACGCCTACTTGAGTATCAAGAACGACTGGAGCGATGGCACCGCGTGGGACCTGGGATGGTTCGTCTTCTACATCGGCCTCGGCGCCGCCGCACTCCATCCGTCGATCTCGGCACCGACTGTTGCCACGACTCCCAAGCGAGCGATCAGTCGATGGAGATTCGTCGTTCTCCTCACGTTGATGTCCATCCTCCCGCTGATACTTCTCGTTGGTCAGGTATCGATCCCTGCTGCGAGGGAGGGGCTCGTCATTACCGTCGGCGCAGTCTTCATGTTCGGCCTTGTGCTCATGCGCCTCAACGATCTCGTCCTCCAGCTGCGCGAGACGCTGCGACGTGAGCGTGTCATCCGTGATGCCAACGGTGCTCTCGCCGCCGCTGCCGATCCGGACACCATCCGCGATACCGTCGTCAACGCCGCTGCCGACCTTCATGCCAACGCAACGTCGTATGTCGTTGAGCTGCGGCGCGGTGGATCCAACGCAATCGTCACCCAGACCGTCCCAGCCGGACGCCGCTTCGGTCTCAGCGATGCCGCTCTCGAAGGGCTTCGGGCTCTGACGGCAGAGTTTTTAGCGGCGTATGGTGCGACCCCGCTCCATCGCGACCTCGAGTTGCCGCGCGAAGCGGCGATCGCCGCGCGCGCCCTGACCGACAACAGCGGTGACACCGAGGGCTACCTCATCGTTGGCGCGAGCCCTGGGCTTCCCCGTGAGACCCCGCCAGCGTTGGCAGCGCTGGCAGAAGCAGCATCGCTGGCTCGCTCACGTGTTGGGCTGGGTCGCATTCTGGCTGAGCGCGCGAGCGAGCAACGGCTGCGCCGAATGCTGCAGCACTCATCAAACATCATCGCCGTGCTCGACCTCGACCTCAGCATTCGTTACCTGAGCCCTGGCGCTGAGCGGATGCTCGGTGTTGCACCGCACCACGTGTTCGGGACCAGTTGGCTCGACGCCGTCTTCCCCGCCGATCGGTCCAAGGCTAACGACATCATCGAAGCCTCCACCAGTGATCGACCCGCCCATGCGGAGTTCCGGCTGTTGGCCGGAGACGGATCGCATCGCTATGTCGACGTCGTGGCGACCCGGGTGATCGAGCACGATGAACCCGGATTCGTCCTGACCTGCCATGACGTCACCGAACGAAGGGCGCTCGAGCAACAGTTGTCTTATCAGGCCTTTCACGACTCACTGACCGGACTCGCCAACCGGGCACTCTTTCGCGACCGACTCGAACACGCCATCGCGCGGACGTCGCGCGGCCAGACGCGCTTCGCCGTTCTCTTCATCGACCTCGATGACTTCAAAGATGTCAACGACTCCCTCGGCCACGCCGCAGGCGATGCGATGCTGCGTCAGATGAATCACCGGATCGGCGAAGCAGTACGTGAGGAAGACACGGTCGCTCGACTGGGCGGTGACGAGTTCGCCATCCTGCTCGAGGCCATCGTCAATGACGAAGAGGTGACATCGGTCGCCCAGCGCATTGTCACCTCTGCCCGCGAACCGTTCGAGGTCGGTGAGTCGAACATCTCCAGTGGGCTGAGCATCGGCATTGCCATCGGTGGCACCTCGACGATCTCCGCAGAAGCCGTGATGCGCAATGCTGACCTGGCCTTGTACGAAGCAAAGAATCTGGGAAAGAACCGACACGCAATCTTTGCGCCTGCCATGCACGAACAGGCTGTAGACCGAATGCAGCTGTCGGCCGACCTTCGCGACGCGATCGACCAGAACCAGCTCATCCTCCACTACCAGCCAATCGTCGAGCTCGCGACTGACGCGGTTGTCGGTGTCGAGGCTTTGGTCCGCTGGCAACATCCTGAACGTGGGCTGCTTGGCCCAGGCCAGTTCATCGGGCTCGCCGAAGAGAGTGGACTGATCGTGCCACTGGGGCACCAAGTACTGCGCATGGCATTGGCGGTCGCCGCCCAATGGCAGCGTGACGTTCCGGGTCAGGACGCACTCATCCTGACCGTCAACCTCAGCGCCCGCCAGGTGCAGGAAGACACCTTGGTTGCCGAAGTCCGCGACGCACTTGCCGAGTCAGGCGTCCCCCCTTCATCGCTGGTGCTGGAGATCACCGAGTCGATGCTCCTGCCCGGAGAAGGCGTGACGATGGAATGGTTGCGCGAGCTCGCCGACCTCGGGGTACGTCTGTTCATCGACGACTTCGGAACGGGCTACTCGTCGCTGAGCCATCTCCAGCAGCTCCCCGTGCATGGGATCAAACTGGCCCGGGAGTTTGTCTGCACCCTGGGCGCCGGAGGTGTCGATGAGACCAGCAGCGGCAACCTGGTAAGCACTATTCGGAGCATCGCGGAGACTCTTGGACTCACCTCGATCGTCGCTGAAGGGGTCGAGACGGCGGAGCAGCGACAGGCGCTCATCGACCTCGGGTACACCCTTGGTCAGGGTTACTTGATGGCGCGGCCGATGCCGGCTAGCGCCCTGAGCGCACTGCTGCAAGACAGCACGCCAAGCCGGCTAGCTGACCTCACGATCTGACGGGTCATCAGCGCCGTCATCGGCGGAGTCGAAGCTCGGCGGAATCTTGCCGACGTGATGCAGCATCGATCGCACGAGGAAGAACGTTGCGACCGCCAACACAACGACGATCGTGAAGGCGATGAGTCCTGGACCGATCTCACTCGTCTCAGCTTCTGCTAAGCGCCTGACCATGGGTGCGAGCCCGACCGTGCTGGATAGTCCCTCGGTAGCCATGCCGCCATTGTGCCTGAAGTCAGCGGATGCCTGCGAAGAGGTCGTCCTCGGGCAGCTGAACGTCGATCATGGATCGGGCCCGCTCGAACTCCTCAGTGGGCCACACTCGCTGTTGAACCTCCCGCGGAACCCCAAACCACCAGCCTTCGTCATCGATCTGGGTCGCGTGCGCGCGGAGTGCATCGTCACGTACTCCGAAGAAGTCGCCGCACGGTACCCAGGTGGTGATCCGGTCCTCATCCTCTGGGCGGTCAACCCACTCGTCGAGCCACTGGCCAAAGGGCGACTCAAGACCGGCGTCGAGCATGCCGGCGTGCAACGCTTGGAACCGCTCCTTGTGGAAGCCATGGTGATAGTAGAGCTTCAGTGCCTGCCACGGCGTGCCCTGTTCGGGAAACACCGACCCGTCGGCTGCGGCGTCGAAAGCAGCCACCGACACGTCATGACACATGATGTGGTCAGGGTGCGGATACCCACCGTTCTCGTCGTACGTCGTGATCACCTGCGGCCGAAACTCTCGGATGAGCCCGACAAGTGGACGCACCGCGTCGTCCATCGACTCCCTCGCGAAACAGCCAGCCGGCAGCTCGTCGCGATCGTCGACGCGGTAGTCCTCGAGGTATCCGGAGTCGACGAAGCCCAACCACCGCTGCTCCACCCCGAGGATCTCGCGCGCGCGATCCATCTCTTGGCGTCGGATCTCGACGAGGTTGGCTGCGATCTCGACATTGTCGGCCAGCTTGGGGTTGAGCACGTCGCCGCGCTCGCCTCCGGTGCACGTCACCACCATCACCGATACACCCTCGGCCACGTAGCGGGCGGTACTGGCAGCCCCCTTACTCGACTCGTCGTCCGGGTGGGCGTGGACAGCCATCAGCCGAAGCCCGTCTGCGGCGTGGGGGGAGGGTGGCATCGGTTCAGGATAGGAGAGCCGGACAATGGACAGGTGACCGGACCACCCAGCGATCGCCGCATTCCGCACCACCTGCGAGGCGTGGCGCTCAACCCCAACGTCGACCTCGACCGGCTTCACCAGCGCTACGGCCAGGGCCGATCGCTCCTGCCTCTGAGCCTGGTCCTCGCGCTCGTCGTTCTTCCGTTTCTAGGCTGGGTTGTATGGGCCGGTTGGCTCCAGGCCGCCCAGGACGTTCGATGGGCGACGACTGGGTTCAGCGAGATCACTGACTCCTCGGTGACCGTGGAGTTCGATGTGTTCCTGCCGGAGGGTGCCCAACTGACCTGCACAGTGCGCGCCTTCGACATTCGGGGCATCGAGGTGGGACGTGCCGACGTACCCGTCACGAGCGAAACGACCGATATCCATGTCGTCTACCCTCTACCCGTGACGGCTCGCGCCAGAAGCGCCTTCGTCTATAGTTGCCGACCAGGCAGTTGACGACACGAACGTCCGATCCGATCGCCAAAGGAGCACCGCATGACCACCTGGCTCTCCCAGGACGCGTACGACCGGCTTCAGGATGAGTACGAAGAGCTGAGCACCACGCGTCGCGCCGAGGTGGTTCAGAAGATCGCGTCGGCGCGCGAGGAGGGTGACCTCAAAGAGAACGGTGGCTACCACGCCGCCCGCGAGGAACAGGGAAAACTCGAGGCCCGGATCAAGCAACTACGTCACCTACTTGAGAACGCCGAGGTCGGGTCGCCGGCGGCCGAGGACGGGACCGTTCAAGTCGGCCACGAAGTGGCGGTGACCTTCGTCGGTGGGACACTCGACGGCGACAAAGAGACCTTCTTGCTGGGGTCGCGCGATCAGGCTGGCCATCACGAGATCGACGTCTACTCACCGCAGTCACCGCTTGGCGGCGCCGTCCACGGCAAGACCGTCGGCACCCAGATCAGCTACCGACTGCCGAACGGCAAGGAACTGACCGTCCGAGTGGACGCGTCTACCCCCTTCAACCTTCCGTAACGGTGCAGCTGGGACGGCAGCGGGTCAGCTGACCGGTCCATCCGTGGTCAGTCAAGACCACAGCCACCTCACCGGCCACTTCGCACGCCTCCGCTAGGTCGGCGTGGCCGTATCTCAGCGTGGACTTGCCCCGACGGGCTCCCGCGTTGTCGCGCCGTCGGTCACGGTGCTGTCCCGACCCCTCGTGGCCCACTCGCCCATCGAGCTCGACGATGGTCGCGAACTCGTCGTACTCGACATCTTTGCGGATGGTCACCGCGTGCGGTCGCTCGACCTTCACCAGATACTCGTGCTCCAAGTTGCTTTCCACGCCACCGATGACGTCAGCGAGGACATCCTTGACCAGTTGCCTATGTCGCTGGCGTTTACGTCGTCCCATGGCCCTCAGAATCTCCTCGGCGGAGACCACGGAAGTACGACACGCATCGGTCAACACTGCAACCACAACGTGGCGTGACCTCAGCCCAGCGACCAGGTCGAGCACGGTGTCCTCAGCACTGGTGACGGGCCAGCCGTCGTGCACCGTCGCTTTGGCAGGCAGCAATCGGCTGCGTTGTACGCGCACTCCACGAACCGAAACCTCCTGCCGGTCGGCAGGAATCGAGACCTCAACCAGAGTGGACCGGCGCCGTCCGAAGCCATAGAGCTCGGCCGCTGTCGAGTGATTCGGCGCCCGAAGTCAGGCCCACATGCATCCGCGCAGACTCCCAGGAACCACAGTCGCTTGATAGTCATTCGGCGTTGCGTGGACAACCCCCCACAGGCCATCACCGTGGTGGATAGCGGTAGCCACGGCTCCCGCAGACTCACACGTTGCGGGATTCGGCGCTGAAGACGACGACCGAAGCAGCGAAGCCATGCACGTGGTTGCGCCCGGCGACTGGGCCGATCTCGCCTGCAGCGAAATAGCCGGCAACTTCGGCGCCACCGAGTTGGTCGCGCACCGTCAGCGCATCGTGGTCACTGGTCGCGAAGAACCGTTCGCCGCGTCCATTGCACGAAAAGAGCAACGCACCAGCTGGATGCCCTGGAGCCGACGACGAATCCAGAGCGGCCAGCGTTCGGTGTAGATCGGCGCTGGCCGCCTCGGCGTCGCGCAGTTGAAAGCTCACCGTCTGCCCGACCTGAACGTCGTCGGCCACCACAAGTGCGCGGCGCTCAGCATCGATCCGCACCAGTGACCGGATCAGGAAGTCGCCCTGTTCGTGTTGATCGGCGTACTCGTCGTGAACGACCCCGATCTGCAGGCCGGTGCCCGCGATGGCCTGATCTTCCGGTGTCAGTGTCAGCAGCAAGTCTTCGAGTCGCTGCAGAGCCGGTCGGCCAGCCAACTCGAGTACCACGTTACCTTCGCACCGGGTCACGGTCATCGGGTTGCCCACGGGCCGGCAGCCTTGGCTGACCACCGACTCGATCGAGGCCGCCCCACCGAGAACGAGCCCGACTGCGCCCCGCTCCACCACCCGGCCGTCGATGAGGAGCCGCGTCGAACCAGACCCTTGGCCACCCACCGCCAACCCGCCAGCCATCGGAAGACCACCGAGCGATTGAGCAGACTGTTCGACGAACCCCTCGACCGGAAACGAGTAGGCGTCGGCCAAGACGATGGCCACCTGGTCGCCCGGCCCGATCGGTGGGACGCCGACGACGGCGATCGACTCGGACGTCGGCATCACCTCGAGGTGGAACGAACGCACCGAGAGCGCGTCACCGGACGCAACGAAGACGCTGACTGCTGAGACATCCTCGATTCCATGGCCGCCACCGATCACGCCGTGCGACGACGAGCAGCCAATGGCGTGCGGCGCACCAATCGTGCGCTGCGCTGCAAGCAGGGCAGCAGCGACGTCGTCGGGGTTTGCCGCACGGACAAAGATGCAGGCGAAGGCGGGCGGCTCGGTGAGCTCAGCCAATGCTCGGGACGCGGCAATGACGGCGGCGCGCGACAGGTCGAAACCCACCGCGACCCCAGAGCCACAGGAGATCATCGCTCCATCGTCGCGGATTGGCTGACCCTCTGCACCGTCACACTGCGCCGGCCACCCATCCGGCCCAAGGCGCCTCCCGGGCAGGCGGGGCCGGCAGGTGCGGGCGGCCTGGGTGGGTGGTTGGATCGAGCGCGTGACTCTCATGGCCAGACCTCGGGAGTGGGTGGCATCGACCTTCCGAGGTCTACCCCGTGAGGTAGCCGTCCTCACCGCGGTGGCGTTCGCCGTCGCGGTTGGCTTCGGGATCGTCTTCCCCGTCATCGCACCCTTCGCGAAGGAGTTTGGGGTATCAACGACGGCTGCCGCCGCCGTCGTCTCGATCTTCGCGCTGACTCGCTTCGTGACGTCCCCCATCGCAGGGTGGCTGGTCGACCGCACCGGTGAACGGTTGATCTTGGGTACCGGGATCTTCATCGTGGGAATCTCCAGTGCGCTGGCCGGGCTCTCGCAGACGTACTGGCAACTGCTCGTGCTCCGCGGTGCCGGTGGCGTCGGGTCGGCGATGTTCACCGTCGCCGCCTACGCGTTGCTGCTGCGGGTCGTCTTACCCGAGCAGCGCGGACGCTCCGCCCTCGCCTTCCAGGGCGGCTTCCTGATCGGCGGAGTCACCGGCCCACTCTTCGGGGTGCCACTGGTCGCCATTTCAACTCGGCTGCCCTTCTTCGTGTACGCCGCAACGTTGCTCATCGCCGGATCCATCGGACTGGTCTTCCTTGCGAAGACCACCCTCCAAGAACGTGAAGAGCAGGCGGGTACGGACATCGCGCCGACACCACTGTCGGAGGCCATTCGTCAGAGGGCCTATTGGGCAGCGGTCACCAACAATCTTGCGACTGGCTGGTCATTGTTCGGGATTCGCGGCTCGGTACTCCCCCTCTTCGTCACCGAAGCCATGCTCTTGTCGGAGTCGTGGGTCAGCATCGGCATCTTCATCTCGGCCCTGGCGCAGGGACTACTGCTGATTCCGGCAGGACGCTCTTCGGACATGCGCGGGCGGCGTCCACCGATGATCATCGGGTCGATCGTGGTGGCACTTGCCTTCGTGCTGCTCGCTGGCTTCGACTCGATTCCGCCCTACATCGCTGCCATGGTTCTGTTCGGGTTCGGGTCAGCGCTCATCGGCACCAGTAGTACCGCGGTCGTCGGCGACGTCGTGCACGGCCGGGGCGGACCGGCGATCGCGGTCTACCAGATGTCGTCTGATCTCGGGGCCTTCGCAGGACCCTTGATCGCCGGCCTACTCGTCGATACCTTCTCGTTCTCGTGGGCCTTTGCCGCCACTGCCGGTGTCTGCCTGGCGGGAACGATCACAGCGCTGGCGATGCCAGAAACGCTCGAGAAGAAAGCAACCCCGCGGTAGGTCACTCCCAACCTGGCGCGTGGACCGGCCACGGCCGCCACGCCTCGAACCGCGCCGCGACGGCAAGCAGCAGGCTCTCTTCGCCATGACGTGCGGCGATCTGGACACCGATCGGCGTGCCCGTCACTCCGTCGATCCCAAACGGAACGGTCAGGGCCGGGAAACCAGCGACGTTCACATACCGGCGAAGCCGCCGCTAGCTGCAACATTGGCCCGCACATTCGCCGCCCAGGCACGTTCACTCCACCGTTCGGCGCGGAGGGGCTGAGTCGCGGTCACCGGGGTCAGCATGACGTCGTACGACTCGAAGAAGGCATCTGCTCGGTCGCGCCACTCGGTGAGCTGTTCGCGGCGAACCAAGCCACGCACGCGGCGTCCGGCACTCGCGTGTCCAATCGTTCGAGGCTGGAGCAATGCAGGCTCTGCAACCGTCTCCAGGTAGTCGGCGGCGACCGCCATCCACCGAATCGTGCCAGCCATGCTGAGCCGCTGCGGATAGCTTGGTTGGTCACGCTCGATGTGATGACCGTTCCTGCGCAGCAACGCTGCGGCCTCAAAGAGCGCTGCTGTGACGCCTGGGTCGGTGCGCACCCCGTGGACGGGGGGCTTGGCCGACACCGCCACCCGCAAGCAGCGCCGCAGCGGTCGAACAGTGGCCAGCTCGGGCACGTCAGCCATCACCGAGAGCATGAGCGCGAGGTCAGCGACCGTCGTCGCCATCGGCCCGTTCTCAGCCAGGCCGTACCAGTCGTTCGGACCGACCTCAGCCGGAATGAGCCCTCGGCTCGGCTTCATGCCGAGGACACCGCAGGCCGACGCAGGCTGCCGGATCGAGCCAAGGCCGTCGGTGCCGTGTGCGAGTGGGACGATTCCTGCCGCCAACGCTGCTGCGCTGCCCCCCGACGAGCCGCTCGCCGAACGTTCCAGCTGCCACGGGTTGCGGGTGACACGGTCTCCGTCAGTCGTCAACCACAGCCCCGCCTCTGGCATGGTGGTCGCGCCCACCACTACCGCCCCAGCCCGCCGCAGGCGGGAGACGACTGGATGGTCGGACGCCTGAGGCGCTCGAGCTGTTGCCTGCGATCCGGCCCGCAACACTTCGCCGGCGATTGGGACGACGTCCTTGATGACGATCGGTACCCCCGCGAGCGGAAGCTCACGGTCTGCAGCCGCGACACGACCGCTCACTTCTTGGGCGTCGCGGAGGGCCGCTTGGGTTCGCACCGACGCGAAGGCAGCGAGGACCTCGTCGTGGCGGGCGATGCGACTCAGCGCGTCACCAACGAGTTGCACCGGATCGAGCGCCCCCGTCCGTACGCCCTGGGCGATCCGGGTCGCGGTAAGCGCCTCCGTGCGCTCCCCTGTCACGGTCATGGCCAAAGCCTAACCTCGCCGAGTCGAACCACCACTTGTCGAACTGGAACGGTTGAACAACGAATTCCTCAGGAGTGACATGGCAGCCGAGGGGTTCGTTCTGCTGATCAACCCGGCCGCAGCCAGTACGTACCGCTGGTCGACCAACGCGACGGCGCGCTCGGGGGTGCGCCATCCACCCGCTGGATCGGCGACCGCAGCCTCGACGATGGCGCGCGCATGAGCCTCGGAGCTGTACCGGAGGACGCCTCCCGAGCCGATCACCATCGATACCCGACTGAGGTCCTTGCCCGGGTGGAGTACCGAGCCAGCCGTGTGTGGGCGAGCGTGCCGGCGCAGGGCAACCGCGGAAGCCAGGCGCGCCAGCTCGCGGTCGACGCCATGCTCGTCGCTGGTCACCGGCAGGTATCCGGGGTCAGACTTACGCAGCGCCGCTGGCTCGACGAGCATCGCGTGGCCCTCGTCGTCGAGGAAACCCTCTCGTCGAGCAGCCTCCACGATGCCTGGGGCGTTCCAGCGAACACCGAGGTCACCCTCAACCGTCCGGCTGTGCCACATCG
Source organism: Actinomycetes bacterium (assembly GCA_027117675.1). Lineage (GTDB taxonomy): Bacteria > Actinomycetota > Actinomycetes > JAHEKZ01 > JAHEKZ01 > JAHEKZ01. The sequence continues at coordinate 11,638 of JAJAYM010000138.1, forward strand.
TGGCTACCGCCTCGCGTGCCGCAGGATCATCGTCAAGCTCGGGTGACGTCACCGAGTACACGTCGGTCGTTGCGCCGCCGACGTCGACCACAACTACGTCGCCCACCCCCGGATGCTGCTCGGTTCCGTCGGCGAACAGTTCGACACCGGACAGCAC
>JAJAYM010000139.1 GCA_027117675.1 Actinomycetes bacterium
ACCACGCCATCACCGATCTCGAGCAGCGAAACGTCGAACGTCCCACCGCCGAGGTCGAAGACCAGCACGGTCTGCTCGATGTCGCCCTTATCAAGGCCGTAAGCGAGGGCGGCGGAGGTCGGCTCATTGATGATCCGCAGCACGTTGAGGCCGGCTACCTCGCCGGCCTCCTTGGTGGCCTGCCGCTGGGCGTCGTTGAAGTAGGCGGGAACGGTGACCACGGCTTCGGTGACCGGCTCGCCAAGGTACGCCTCAGCGTCGCGCTTGAGCTTTTGCAGCACCCGGGCGCTGATCTCTTGCGGCGTGTAAGCCTTGCCGTCGATGTCGACCGACCACGTCGTCCCCATGTGCCGCTTGACCGACCGAATGGTGCGGTCGGGGTTGGTGACGGCTTGGCGCTTGGCGACCTCGCCCACCAGCACCTCACCGTTCTTGGCGAACGCGACGATGCTCGGGGTGGTGCGGGCGCCCTCGGCATTGGTGATGACGGTTGGTTCGCCACCTTCAAGGACCGAGACGACCGAGTTGGTCGTCCCGAGGTCGATTCCAACAGCTCGGCCCATGGTGATTCTCCTTCGTTTCCAGCGTGATCGGCTGGGTGGTCAGCGGTGGGTCTGCAGTGAGGTCTATCAAAGAACATGAGTCGACTCGACGCAAGTTCTCCTGTTGACATAACGACGAGGACCCCCCAGAGATTCCGGGGGGCCCTCGGTCTGGAAGTGACCTAGGTCACGTCCAGAGTGCTAAGCAGCGGCTGGCTGGCTGTGCTGCGTCTGCTGACTATCTGAGCCTGATGCTGACCGGTGAACTCGCCACCTTCGCCACCGATTGGCCCTCGCCGCCGAGCTGGGTGACGACCCTGCCCAGGGTGCGGTACTGGCCGGCACTTCTGATCGTCTGGGTCGACCTGAAGATGCCCTTGGCGTTCGTGGTGCCGTTGGCGATCTTCTTCCACTGGCCGCCACCCTTGCGCTGCAGGGTGATCGGCAAACCCCTGATCGTGTCTTGGCTGTCTGGGCGCACCAGCTTGGTGGTGAAGGTGACCTTCGAACCCTTCCGCACCCGCGTTGAACTCGCCTTGATCGTCGCCTTGTTCTTGGCCATCGAGACGCGCGCGATCGACGACGTGAGGTTCGGGTTGGTGACGACGTCAGAACCCACGGCGCCAGTTACCCAGACATCCCACGGTGACGTGGGATCGATAGCCGCCCCGGTAGAGCCGTACCAGTCGACGCTCTCGCCAGGCGTGCCGTTGTCGTCGAACGCTCCAGTGCCGATGTCGATGACCCGGGCCTTGAGGTTGGACCCAGCGGTGCTGCTGAGCGACACCTTCGTCAACGTGAGGACGGCAAGGCTTGGACCAAGGTCGTTGGCCGACACCGCGGTCGCCGCCGTGTGCACGTAGCCAGCACCGTCAATGGCGACCGACGGACTGAACCAGTCGGCGCCCGTCGTCGACTGGTACTTCTCGTCCTCGATCAGGGTGACACCGGACTCGGTGCCGACACCAATCAACCGGATGCAGGCGTCGCCCGCGCAGTTGCCGGCTGCCGTCGCGAAGAGCTCGCCAGAGCGCCACGCGGCGCCGCTGAATGCGAGCGGGCCGAGGTCGAGGTTGTCGCCGGCTGCACCCTGGTCAACGGCCGGGGGAGCGGTCAGCGGCGTCGATGGGTACACCACGTTCTTGCTGAAGTTCGGCGGATTACTCGTTGACGCACCGGTGTAGGTCGTGACGCTGACGTCGTTCGTCGCCGGGATAGCCACGAAAATGTTGCTTTGCGACGACGCGTTCACTGCCGGAGCCTGTCCGCTGTAGGTGCTGTTGAGGTCAGCGGTCCACGGGTCGGGCGCGTTGCCGCTGAAGATCGGCGACTTCGGAAAGAAGAAGATCCGCTGCACGTTGGTCGGTTCATCGGCGTCGGTGATCGGCGTTGTGATGACGATCTTGTCCGACGACGTGCCGATCATCGGGTCAAGCTCGACCGCGTCGGGGTTGCCGGTGTCGCTGCCGCCAGCGAAGAGGACGGTCGGCTGCCACTTGGTCGGCGCCGTCCCGACTGATGCCCGAAGCGCCAGCCCGATGTCGCCACCGTCGTCGGTCACCGCGGCCACGATCCAACGCTTGCCGAGCGGGTCATAGACGACCGTTCCCTGCGAGAACGTCGTACCGGGAACGTTGAAGAGCTGCCCGAGCTGCTGGGTCTTGACGACCTTTCCGGCGTTCTTGGTCAAGATCCGGACCCTTGGCCCCCCGACCTGCATGACGTGCTTGGGGCCAGCGGCCACCGTGACGCCGTTGTTGCCGACCGAGTTGGCCCCTTCGAAGACCTGCAGCGCCTGCAGGCCGGAGGCGACGGCTGCACCCCTTGCCGCGTCCGTCCCAGCCGTACGAGCGGTCGACCGGGCCGAGCGCCCGTCCGAGCCGGCGTCGGAGTCCGATGCCACGGCCGAGGCCGCCACCGAGTAGAAGTCAGGTTCAGCCGAGCCTGCCGCTGTGGCACCACCACTCGGGGCGATCACCACACCTGCGGCAAGAGCACCAGCGACCCCCAAGGAGGCCCCACGCATACGACGCACTGTCACGACAATCCTCCAGGGGGTCTTCTTTGACGCGCGGCGGCGCCCCCGGCTGCCACGCAGGTGTAACGCTATTGCCCGAATCGTCCCAAGGCCAGCCTCCACCCCAACGAATCGGTGTGCATATTGTATCCACTGGTCGATCAGTCAGTCAGGTCACGGTCTGGCGACGATCGGTGGCGAGCGCCGTTCGGCTCGCTAGGCTGCACAGCACCGCACCGGTCGACCCTTGCCCTTGGGCCGACAGGAGCCCTCAACGGCCGTCGTCGCACGAACCCCGGCCGCGACCCCTCAGGAGGTTTCGTGCGCCCTGCACTGGCCGTCGGCCTGCTCATGACACTTGTCACCGCACTCGTCGTCGCTCGCCGCGGCTTCATGATCGGGCGCCTGATCGGCGTCGGTCAGCCACAGCCGAAGGGGAGCTTTCCCGATCCGCGCGAACTCGTCGCAGCCGAGACGATCGAGGTCCTCGGACAGCGCAAGCTGCTCATGTGGACGGTGCCGGGCTTTGCCCACTTCTTCGCCTTCTGGGGGTTCATCGTCCTGGGCCTGACGATCCTCGAGGCGTATGGCGCGCTCTTCGATCCCGAGTTCTCGATCCCCGTCATCGATCAGTGGTCCTGGGTCGCGTTCATCGAAGACTTCTTCGCCGTCATGGTGCTCGTCTCGCTGGCCATCTTTACCGCGATAAGGGTTAAGCAGAACCCACACCGCGTCGGACGCCTCTCGCGCTTCTACGGTTCGCATACCGGAGCCGCGTGGCTCGTTCTCATCATGATTTTCAACGTGGTCTGGACACTGCTCTTCTACCGGGGCGCGAAGATCAACAGCGACCACTTTCCTTATCCTGCCGACTTCGCGTTCGGCTCACAGTTATTCGCCACGATTCTTGAGCCGCTCGGCGAGACCACCAACGAGCGCCTTGCCACGCTCGGCGTTCTGCTGCACGTCGGCGTGATCCTCGCCTTCCTCGTGATCGTGGTCTACAGCAAGCACCTGCACATCTTTCTCGCTCCGATCAACGTCGCGTTCTCGCGGCGTCCGAATGCTCTGGGCCCGATGCTGCCGATGTACTCAGAGGGCAAGCCGATCGACTTCGAAGACCCAGGTGAAGACGACATCTTCGGACGCGGCAAGGTCGAGGACTTCACCTGGAAGGGCTTGCTCGACTTCTCCACCTGCACCGAGTGCGGGCGATGCCAGTCGCAGTGCCCGGCCTGGAACACCGGCAAGCCGCTTTCACCGAAGCTGCTCATCATGGCTTTGCGCGACAACGCATTCGCGCAGGCTCCTTACCTCATCAAGCAGAAGCACCCCGACTACCTTGCTTCCACGGGTGGCCCCGCACCTGCAGTTCCCGTCGAGCTCACCGACTTTCCGCAGTCGGTACAGGACGCTGCAGCGCGTCCACTGGTTGGCCCCACTGAGTACGACGACGACGGCCACGACATCGGCGGCGGCGTCATCGACCCTGACATTCTCTGGTCATGCACGACGTGCGGCGCGTGCGTCGAACAGTGCCCGGTCGACATCGAACATGTCGACCACATCACCGACATGCGACGCTTTCAGGTGCTGATCGCGTCAGAGTTTCCCGCTGAGCTCGGCGGACTCTTCAAGAACCTCGAGACCAAGGGCAACCGGTGGGGGATGAACGCGTCGTCGCGTCTCGACTGGGCTGCTGATTTGCCGTTCGAGGTGAAGGTGGTTGACGGGCCGCTCGACGACGACACCGAGTACCTGTTCTGGGTCGGGTGCGCCGGTGCGTTCGAGGACCGCGCAAAGAAGACGACGCAGGCCGTCGCCGAGTTGCTGCACATGGCGGGCGTGACGTTCGCCGTCCTCGGCGAAGGCGAGACGTGCAGTGGTGACGCTGCGCGTCGGTCTGGCAACGAGTTCCTGTTCCAGATGCTCGCGCAACAGAACGTCGAGACGCTCAACGAGATCGGCGCCAAGAAGGTCGTCGTGACGTGCGCGCACTGCTTCAACACATTGCTCAACGAGTACCCGCAGGTGGGCGGCCATTACGAGGTCGTGCACCACACACAGTTGCTCAACACCTTGGTGCGCGACGGCAAGCTGACGCCAGTTTCGTCGGTGAGCGAGCAGGTGACTTACCACGACCCCTGCTACCTAGGCCGCCACAACAAGGTCTACAGCCCGCCGCGCGATCTGATCGGCGCATCGGGTGCCGAGCTCACCGAGATGCCGCGCAACTCCGAACGCGGATTCTGCTGCGGCGCCGGTGGTGCCCGCATGTGGATGGAAGAGAAGATCGGCAAGCGGGTCAACACCGACCGCACCGAGGAAGCCATTGCCACTGGCGCCAAGATCATCGCAGTGGGCTGCCCGTTCTGCCGGGTGATGCTCAGCGACGGCGTCGCCGAGGTGCAGTCCGACGTCGAGCGCGAGGAGCAGGTTCAAGTGGTCGACGTCGCCCAGCTGCTACTGAGGGCAGCCAAGAACGGCTCTGGCACCTCACCCACTGCTCGCTGAGTGCACACCTGTTTGACGTTTCAAGGTCTCGAGTGCGCAGCCGTTTGACGCTCAACGGCCCTCGACTGTCCCACATCGTGGAACTCGCTCACCACGATTTGGAACACCAGTGCTCCGTGTGTTGCCATATGAGGGTTACCAAGCAGTGCGCCGACACCTGTCGGCCCTTCCCTAGAGGTGTGTTGTGAGTTCAGTCGTCGCCCCCGTCGAGCGTCTTGTCAAGCGATTCCAGATCTGGCGCTACGAAGAGCAGTACATGGCCCGCTCGCGCAATGAGCGCGACGCCAGCGAACGCCTTCAGATCGCCAGGGTCAGCCACCTTCACTGACAGGTGCCCGCACCTCGTTGGGTGGCGTGATCGTCCGGGTGGCGTGATCGTCCGGGTGGCGTGATCTTGGCCGCACCGGTGCCTATTTAAGGGGTGAATCCCGAGGCTGGCTGCGTTAAGTGACGTGATAGCACCACTTCCTGCAGCATGCCTCCCATGCCGCGTCCACCGACGTCAGTCTGAGGGCGCGATGTCCGTCCGGTGGAACTTCAAGTAGGACTTGCTCGGCGTCGGTCCACGCTGCCCTTGGTAGCGCGACCCGTACTTCGCCGAGCCATACGGATGCTCGGCAGGCGACGACAGCCTGATCAGGCAGAGTTGGCCGATCTTCATCCCCGGCCACAGCTTGATCGGCAGGGTCGCGACGTTGCTCAGCTCGAGCGTGACGTGACCGCTGAACCCTGGATCGATGAAGCCTGCCGTCGAGTGTGTGAGTAAACCGAGGCGTCCCAGCGATGACTTGCCCTCGAGGCGCCCCGCGACGTCGTCGGGAAGGGTCACCACCTCGAACGTTGAGGCCAGCGCGAACTCGCCCGGGTGCAAGATGAAGGGCTCGTCACCATTCGGCTCGACCAAGCGGGTGAGCTCGGGTTGTTCCAACGCCGGATCGATGTGCGGATAGCGGTGATTCTCGAAGACCCGGAAGTAGCGGTCGAGGCGGACGTCGATGCTGGAGGGCTGAACCATCGAGGTGTCGAACGGGTCGAGCTGGACGCGTCCAGCTGCAATCTCAGCCTGGATGTCGCGATCGGAGAGGAGCACGCGGGGAGACTACTAGGCCCGGTCATTGACGGCGAAGCAAGGCGCTCGCCAACTGACTGTGCACCAACGCGCGGTAGGCGTCTGGCCGCCACCCCCGCTCACCGACGAGCCCGCAGTAGACGCGCGGTTCGGTGAGCGCGCAGACGATCTCGGCTGCTCGATCGGGATCGAGCCCCTCCCTGACCGCCGGCGGTGGCGGCTCCGGCGACAACCCACTTGCCTCGCAGCTGACGCTACTGACGCGGCTCGGTGAGCCACGCGACGCCGGCGCTCTCACCGACCAAGAGTTCGCCGCGAAGAAGCCGGACATCTTGGCGTTCGGGGCACGCTAGGCGCCACACATCGAGGTGCCAGCGACC
>JAJAYM010000140.1 GCA_027117675.1 Actinomycetes bacterium
CCATAGATTCGCCCGAACGGCCGTTCAGGATGCTTGCGGAGCGTGGTCGTTGGCGCGCCTCAGGCCGTTGGCAGGTGGGTGATCGCCTGAGCATCCCACGGCAATCGCCACGCTCGGTGATCACGAGGCGGCTGAGATCGGGCAGCAGGTGTCGTCTAGGGTGAGGGTGTTCGACGTCCTTTAAGTCCGTCCAGTGAGGCGGGAAAGGAGGTTCGCCATGGTTCGGTCGGAGTCCGGAGCCGAGGACCGAGAGGTTCTTGATGCCGATGACGTCCAGCGTGCGCTGACCCGCATCGCCCACGAAGTACTCGAGCGCAACAAGGGCGCCGAGTCGGTGGTTCTGCTCGGCATACCCACGCGTGGCGTGCCCCTTGCCCACCGACTCGCTCAACGGATTGGCGAAGTCGAAGGCACTGCTGTTCCTGCTGGATCGCTCGACATCACCATGTTTCGAGACGACCTCCGGCTGCGCCCTGCTCGTGGGCTCGGACGCACCGAGCTGCCCACCGGGGGCATCGACGATGCCGTCGTCGTGTTGGTCGACGACGTGCTCTTCTCTGGTCGCTCGATCCGGGCGGCACTGGATGCGCTGAGTGAACTCGGACGCCCACGCGCTGTGCAGCTAGCTGTTCTCGTCGATCGCGGACATCGGCAGTTTCCCATCCGCGCTGACTACGTCGGAAAGAACCTGCCAACCTCCACGCGTGAAACGGTTCGCGTTCTGGTTGCCGAGTTCGATGGCAGGGACGCCGTGCTCATCGGAGGCTCGGAGCCAGCTGTTCAGGACATCCACGATGGGTCAACGCCATGACGCCTCACTTGCTCTCCGCCGCCGACCTCTCGCTCGACGATGCGACGCTGATTCTCGACACGGCTGACGAGCTGGCGCGGTTGTCCGACCGCCCGGTCAAGAAGCTCCCGACGCTGCGTGGCCGCACGGTCGTCAACCTCTTCTTCGAAGATTCCACCCGTACCCGGATCTCGTTCGAGGCGGCAGCGAAGCGACTCTCAGCCGACGTCATCAACTTCAGTGCCAAGGGGTCAAGCGTCTCCAAGGGTGAGAGCCTCAAGGACACCGCACTGACTCTGGAGGCCATGGGAGCTGACGCCGTGGTGATTCGGCATGGTGCCAGCGGTGCGCCGCACACCTTGGCCCACTCAGGGTGGATCGGTGGCTCGATCGTCAATGCTGGCGACGGAACGCACGAGCACGCGACGCAGGCGTTGCTGGACGCCTTCACGATGCGTAAGCACCTCACCACGCTGGCAGGACGGAAGGTCGTCGTCGTCGGTGATGTGCTGCACAGCCGAGTCGCCCGCTCCAACGTGTTGCTCCTCTCGACCCTCGGTGCCGATGTCACGCTCGTCGCACCGCCGACGCTGCTACCGGTAGGGGTTGGTTCGTGGCCTTGCAATTTCTCCTACGACCTTGATGCGAGCCTGCCCGGAGCGGACGCGGTGATGATGCTGCGGGTTCAACAGGAGCGCATGAACGCAGCGTTCTTCCCTAGTGTGCGGGAGTACTCGCGGCGGTACGGACTTGATGGCGACCGCATGGCCCGATTGCCCGATCATGCGATCGTCATGCACCCCGGCCCGATGAACCGGGGGTTGGAGATCACTGCCGAGGTCGCCGACTCTGACCGGGCGGTCATCGTTGAACAGGTCACGAATGGAGTCAGCGTGCGTATGGCGGTGCTCTACCTCTTGCTCGGCGGTAGCGACTCAGCACTAGGGGCGGTCGAATGACAGCCGCGGGCCCCACCTCCGCACCGGTAGGGCGCACTCTCGTCAAGGGCGCCAGCATCCTCGGCGGTCCGGCGCGTGACCTTTTGATCGCTGACGGAATCTTCGCTGCCGTCGGTGCTGACGCTGCCGCCGGCGCTGACGCCAACACCGAGACCATTGATGCCTCGGGGCTCGTAGCCCTCCCTGGACTGGTCGACCTCCATGTCCATCTGCGCGAACCTGGCCGCGAAGACGCCGAGACCGTTGCCTCTGGATCGGCCGCAGCCGCCGTCGGCGGCTTCACCGCTGTTCACGCGATGGCGAACACCGATCCGGTGGCTGACACCGCCGGCGTCGTTGAACAGGTTTGGCACCTTGGTCGCAGCACAGGTCTCTGCGATGTCCACCCGGTCGGGGCGGTGACCGTTGGCCTCGACGGCCGCGAGCTGGCCGAACTGGGTGCGATGGCTGAGTCGGCAGCAAGGGTTCGGATGTTCTCCGACGACGGCAAGTGTGTCTCCGACGCCGTCCTGATGCGGCGCGCCCTCGAGTACGTCAAGGCCTTCGACGGCGTAGTGGCGCAGCACGCGCAGGAACCACGACTGACCGAGGGCGCCCAGATGAACGAGGGCTCGGTGTCTGGAGTCCTGGGGCTGGGTGGTTGGCCGGCCGTTGCCGAAGAGTCAGTCATTGCGCGCGACGTTCTGCTGGCCGGGCACGTCGGGTCACGACTTCATGTCTGCCACGTGTCGACAGCTGGTTCGGTCGAGATCCTGCGATGGGCCAAAGGCAAGGGGATCGATGTGACGGCGGAGGTCACCCCGCATCACCTCTTGCTTACCGACGACCTAGTCTCCAGCTACGACCCGCGCTACAAGGTGAACCCCCCACTCCGCACCCAGTCTTACGTCGATGCGCTGCGGCAGGGTCTGGCGGACGGGACGATCGATGCGGTGGCCACCGACCACGCCCCACACAGCCTCGAAGACAAGGACTGCGAGTGGGCGGCAGCAGCGATGGGCATGGTGGGCCTGGAGACAGCCGTTGGCGTGGTGGCCAGCGCCATGGTCGAAACCGGGCTGCTCGACTGGGCAGGGGTCGCCGACCGCATGGCGGTCCGCCCGGCCCGCATTGGGCGACTAGCCGGGCAGGGGCGCCCGATCGCGCCAGGAGAGCCAGCGAACCTGGTCCTCATCGACGATAAGTCGCGCTACACCGTCGACCCGGCAGCCATGCTGTCGCGCAGCCGCAACACGCCCTACGCGGGCATCGAGCTGCCGGCACGCCCGGTAGCGACCTTTCTGCGTGGTCGGCTGACCGCTCGGGAAGGGTCGGTGCTCGCGTGAGCGTTGATGTGACCTTTGACCTCGCGGTACTTGCGTCAGCACAGGTCACCGACTGGCCGGAGCGCATCGCCTTGACGGTCGCGGTGCTGGCATCGATCGTGGCCGTCCTGGCACTCATGCGGTGGGGTTGGGTGTCGCGCCGTCGGCGTCAAGGCGACGTCGCCGCGCTGCCCGACGTACCGGCCCTCCCGGCTATTGCGCACAAGGGGCCGGTCTCGGCGCGCTTCCTCGGTGCAACCCGCTCTGGCGACTGGCTCGACCGGGTGGTGGCGCGTGGTCTCGGAGTTCCTAGTGCCGCGCAGGTGACGGTGTCGCTGCAAGGAATCTGGGTGATGCGTACCGGCGCCCCAAACGTCTTCGTGGCCGCCGATGAGGTGGCGGGGGTTCGACACGATCGCGGGATCGCGGGTCGGGTCGTCGAGCAGGACGGCGTGTTGGTCATCACGTGGCGACACGCGGGCCAGCACCTCGATCTCGGGCTCCGGGTACGAGACACCGATGCGGCAGAGGGCCTTCGAACAACAATCGAGAAGCTGATCGTCGAACCATCTGTCCGGCCATCACATTCGGAGACCTCGCGTGACTGACGACAAGCCCGCCCTGCTCGTGCTCGAGGACGGCCGCGTGTTCCACGGCAAGTCCTTCGGCGCCCCCGGTGAGATCTTCGGGGAAGCCGTTTTCTGCACGGCGATGACCGGGTACCAAGAGACGCTCACCGACCCCTCGTATCACCGTCAGGTGGTGATCCAGACAGCACCGCAAATCGGCAACACAGGAATCAACGACGAGGACGACGAGTCGTCGGCGATCTGGGTCAGTGGCTATGTGGTGCGCGACCCATCGCGGGTTCGCTCGAACTGGCGCTCCACTCGATCGTTGGACGAGCGGTAGGTCGCTGGCGACGTCGTCGGCATCTCCGGCGTCGACACCCGCGCGCTCACCCGTCATCTTCGTGAGCAAGGCGCGATGCGAGTCGGAATATCGACTGAGACGGCCGACTCGGCGGCCCTCCTGCAAAAAGTCAGACTGAGTCCGAGCATGGTTGGAGCAGACTTGACCGCGGCTGTCAGCACCGCTGAGCCCTACGTTGTACCGCCAGTGGGTAAGCGGCGTCACACCGTGGCGGCGATCGACCTCGGGATCAAGGCAATGACCCCACGCTTGATGGCAGAGCAAGGGATCGAGGTTCATGTGCTGCCAGCAGCCAGCTCGATCGACGACGTGCTGGCAGTCGGTGCTGACGGCGTTTTCTTCAGCAACGGTCCTGGCGATCCGGCTACCGCCGACGGGCCGGTGGCGCTGATGCAGCGGCTGCTAGAAGAAGCCGTGCCCGTGTTCGGGATTTGCTTCGGCAACCAGATTCTCGGCCGGGCTCTTGGGTTCGGAACGTACAAGCTGAAGTACGGGCATCGCGGCGTCAACCAGCCGGCGCTGGACAAGGCCACTGGCCGAGTTGAGATCAGCGCCCACAATCACGGCTTCGCGGTCGACGCCCCGATTGACGGGCCAACGAGCACGCCTTTTGGGCCAGCTGAGGTGAGTCATGTTTGCCTCAACGACAACGTGGTAGAGGGTCTGCGGTTGCTGGACGCTCCCGCTTTCAGCGTTCAGTACCACCCAGAGGCTGCGGCAGGTCCACACGACTCGGTCTATCTGTTCGATCGATTCGTCACAATGATGGAAGGCGGTCGCTGATGCCCAGGCGCGCTGACCTCACCTCGGTCATGGTGATCGGATCTGGTCCGATCGTGATCGGACAGGCTGCCGAGTTCGACTACTCCGGTACCCAGGCGTGCAGAGTTCTGCGGGCCGAAGGGCTCCGGGTGATTTTGGTCAACAGCAATCCGGCCACGATCATGACTGACCCAGAGTTCGCCGATGCCACCTACGTCGAGCCGATCACTACAGACATCATCGAGAAGATCATCGCCAAGGAGCGACCGGACGCACTCCTTCCCACGTTGGGTGGCCAAACGGCGCTGAACGCGGCGATCGCCCTTCACGAAAGCGGCGTTCTCGACAAGTACGGCGTCGAACTGATCGGTGCCGACGTCGATGCCATCCAGCGTGGCGAGAACCGGGAGCTCTTCAAGGGGATTGTCGAGCAGATCGGCGGCGAGGTTGCCCGCTCGTCGATCTGTCACACCCTTGAAGAGTGTTTGGCCGCTGTCGATGACCTCGCATATCCCGTCGTCGTTCGCCCCTCGTTCACGATGGGCGGCGCCGGTTCGGGGATGGCGTACGACGAGGCCGACCTGCGCCGGATCGCTGGTTCGGGGTTGGCTGCGAGTCCCACAACCGAGGTTCTGCTGGAAGAGTCGATCATTGGTTGGAAGGAGTACGAGCTCGAACTGATGCGCGACAGGAACGACAACGTTGTGGTCGTCTGCTCGATCGAGAACCTCGATCCGATGGGTGTGCACACGGGTGACTCGATCACCGTTGCGCCCGCGATGACCTTGACCGACCGCGAGTACCAGCGCATGCGTGACGTCGGCATCAAGATCATCCGGGCGGTCGGGGTCGATACCGGCGGGTGCAACATTCAGTTCGCCGTCGATCCGGCGGACGGTCGACTCATCGTCATCGAGATGAATCCCCGTGTCTCGCGGTCCAGCGCGCTCGCGAGCAAGGCAACCGGGTTTCCGATCGCCAAGATCGCGGCGCGGCTCGCCATCGGTTACACCTTGGACGAGGTTCCTAACGACATCACCGCCGAGACACCGGCGTCGTTCGAGCCTGCCCTGGACTACGTCGTCGTCAAAGTTCCCCGCTTCGCCTTCGAGAAGTTTCCGGCGGCCGACCCCACGCTGACGACACACATGAAGAGTGTCGGCGAGGCGATGGCGATCGGCCGGAACATGCCTGAGGCGCTGCAGAAGGCGCTGCGGTCGATCGAGAAGGCTGATGCTCCCTTCTCGTGGACCGACATTGACCGTGATGCTCAATCGATTCAGGAACTTGAAGCGCTGGTCGAGCAGACCCGGACACCCCACGACGGTCGAATCAAAAAGGTGCAGCAAGCGATGTGGCTAGGGGCGACAACCGAGACGATGCATGAGGTAACCGGGATCGATCCGTGGTTCCTTGACCAGATTGCCATCATCAACGAAACAGCGGCCAAGCTGCACGAGGCTTCCGAGCTGTCCCCAGCGCTGCTTCGTGAGGCGAAGCGCTATGGGTTCTCCGACCAGCAAGTAGCGGAGTTGCGCGGCGTCTCAGAGGACGTCGCGCGGCATTTGCGTCAGGCTCTAGGCATCCGGCCGGTCTACAAGACCGTTGACACCTGCGCAGGAGAGTTCGCGGCGCAGACGCCGTACCACTACTCGTCCTACGACGAGGAGACCGAGGTGCGCCAACGCAGCAAACCAGCGGTGGTGATCTTGGGCAGTGGGCCAAACCGGATCGGGCAGGGGATCGAGTTCGACTACTCGTGTGTGCACGCCGCGATGGCTCTCCGCGCGGTCGGCTACGAGACGGTCATGGTGAACTGCAACCCGGAGACAGTGTCAACGGACTACGACACCAGCGATCGGCTCTATTTTGAACCCCTGACGCTCGAAGATGTCCTCGAAGTGGTGGCAGCCGAGCAGCAGGCGGGGCCAGTCGTCGGAGTGATCGTCCAACTCGGTGGTCAGACCCCTCTTGGTCTTGCGCAACCCCTTAAGGATGCAGGGGTTGCGGTGGTGGGGACGTCACCGGAGGCCATCCACCTGGCTGAAGAGCGTGGTGCCTTCGGTGCCATGCTCGCCGAGGCCGGGCTCTTGGCCCCAAGACATGGCATGGCCAACTCCTTCGACGAGGCCAAAGAGATCGCTGACGAGATCGGATTCCCGGTCTTGGTGCGACCGTCCTACGTGCTGGGCGGCCGTGGCATGGAGATCGTTTACGACGACGACATGCTGCGCGACTACATCGGCCGGGCTACCCAAGTGAGCCCCGAGCATCCCGTCCTGGTCGACCGGTTCCTCGACGACGCGGTCGAGATCGACGTCGACGCCCTCTACGACGGCACCGATCTCTTTCTCGCCGGTGTGATGGAGCACATCGAAGAAGCAGGTATTCACTCCGGCGACTCAGCATGTGCTCTTCCCCCGATGACGCTCGGGCGTGCCGACATCGAACGCATCAGAGCCGCGACCGAGGCCATCGCGAAAGGGGTGGGTGTTCGTGGTCTGCTGAACGTTCAGTTCGCCCAGGCCTCAGATGTTCTGTACGTGCTTGAGGCGAACCCGCGTGCTTCGCGGACGGTTCCCTTTGTCTCGAAGGCGACAGCCACACAGGTTGCGAAGGCGGCTGCCCGGGTCATGTTGGGAACGACGATCGCCGAATTACGGGCTGAAGGGTTGCTCCCGGAGACTGGTGACGGTGGCACGATGCCGATGGATGCCGCGATCGCGGTGAAGGAGGCGGTACTTCCGTTCGGTCGCTTTCATGGCGTCGACACCGTGCTTGGCCCAGAGATGAAGTCCACCGGCGAGGTGATGGGCATCGACACTCTCTTCGGCACGGCGTATGCGAAGTCCCAGATGGCGGCCTACGCCGGCGGCCTTCCGACGAGTGGTACCGCCTTCGTCTCGGTCGCCAATCGTGACAAGCGATCGATGATCTTCCCGATCAAACGGCTACACGATCTCGGCTTCGAAATCGTGGCCACCGCGGGAACAGCTGAGGTGCTACGGCGCAACGGGGTACCTGCCACTGTGCTGCGCAAGCACTTCGAGACGGCCGGTACCGACGCTGAGCCGGACACGGTCGCTCGAATCCTCGACGGCACGATCGACATCATCATCAACACCCCCTATGGAGTCGGCGCACGACTCGATGGCTACGAGATCCGTTCGGCGGCGGTGACCAAAGGTGTGCCCTGCATCACCACGGTGCAGGGTCTGGGCGCTGCGGTTCAGGGCATTGAGGCACTGATCCGTGGTGAGGTTGGGGTTCGTTCACTCCAGGAGCACGGGGCCGATCTTGAGAAGGCCAGGGGAGGAGACGCTGCATGACACCGATCCAGGTGCGCGGCGAGGTACTCAGCGTCCGGCGCGTCGGGCAGTATCAGCAACTCACGGTCGTCGCGCCCGGGGTTGCTGAGCAGGTGCGTCCAGGTCAGTTCGTGGCGCTGGCCGTAGGTGGCGAGACCACCGCACACCTATTGCGCAGGGCCTTCTCCGTCTATCGCACCCAAGACCGAGGCGTGTAAGGCGGCACGATCGACATCGTCTTAGCCGAGCACGGCCCGGGCACGCGCTGGTTGTCTCACGTGCGTGTTCACGACTCCATCGACGTGGTCGGTCCGCTCGGC
>JAJAYM010000141.1 GCA_027117675.1 Actinomycetes bacterium
ATGTTCACCCCAGCGATCGCGTCGTGCTGAGATCTCGTCGAGGTGTTTGACAAACGCGCGCAGCGAGTTGCCGTGCGCGGTGACCCGCACCGACTGTCCGGCCTGAAGATCGGGAACAATCGCGTCGTACCAGTAAGGCAGCATCCGCTCGAGGACGTCCTTGAGGCATTCGGTCCGCGGCACCAGCTCAGTTGGCAAACCGGCATACCGTTCATCGCCCACCTGTGAGTACTCGTCGTCGTCGGGCATCAGGGGTGGCGGGGTGTCGTACGAGCGACGCCACAGCATGAACTGCTCCTCGCCGAACTCCGCGAGCGTCTGCTTCTTGTCCTTACCCTGCAAGGCCCCGTAGTGACGCTCGTTCAGACGCCATGAGCGCCGCACCGGAATCCACTGGCGGTCGGACGCCTCAAGCGCCAGCTCTGCTGTCCGGATCGCCCGGCCCTGCACCGAGGTGTGCACGACGTCCGGCAGTGTTCCCGAAGTCCTCAACAGCTGGCCGCCACGCACCGCCTCGGCGGCGCCGACCTCGGTGAGCCCGACGTCCACCCACCCGGTGAACAAGTTCTTGGCGTTCCACATACTTTGACCATGGCGCAGCAGCACGAGCGTCGACATGTCGCGAGCGTACCGGGACGCGGCCGCTGCCCACTTGCCCCCACCGCCTCACGCACTACCTTGAGGGCATGACCAACGACAGCACGCACACACACTCGTATGGCAAGGGCGTCCAGGCCGAGCTTCGTGAACCAGCGCTCACGCTGCGCAAGGTGATCCCTGACGTGTACGAAGGCTTCAAGGCGCTGCATGACGCGGCGTTCAGCGCCGGTGCCGTCGACGTCAAGACCAAGGAGCTGATCGCGCTCGCCATCGCGACGAGTCAACACTGCGACGGCTGCATGGCATCGCACGCACGCGGCGCAGCTCGTGCTGGCGCGACCGAGGCCGAGGTGGCCGAGACCCTCGGGGTCTGTATCCAGATGATGGGCGGCCCCGGCACGGTGTACGCGCCGCGCGCGTTCGCCGCGTACCGCGAGTTCGCCGAGGCGTACGCGGCCCGCGCTCGCGACTGAAGCCTTCGACTAGGGAGCGAAAACCGCGGTGAGCGCGGCTAGCGTTCCGCCGTCGGTGCGTCTAGGGCGTCGTCGACCAGGTGGGTGAAGGCCTGCAGGTTGGCCAGCGACTCACCGCGCGAGACGCGCCAGGCCCACTCGCGCCTGATGCTGGCCGCGAAGCCGAGCTCGAGCAACACGTTGAACGAGGAGTCCGCCAGCTCGAGGATCCGCCCGAGCAGTTGGTCGACCTCTGCCGCCGTCACCGCCACCAGGGGCAGCTGCCCCACGACGTACACGTCTCCGAGCGGGTCGATCCCGAACGCGACACCCGGATGCTTGGCGTTGTGCTGCAACAGCCACCGATGGACACCGTCGGCGTTCTCGTCGGGGTGCCGCACCACGAACGCGTTAGCGGTGAGGCTGTGCGGGCCGACCACCAGCGACACCGTCGTGCGCAGCTTTAGCTCGCCAGGCAGCACCGCGACGAAGCGGCCCGGAGCCGGCTCCTCAAAGGCAACGTCGAACTCAGCTAACGCCTCTCGAACCGCCGCCGCCGCGTCCACGGCCGCATTCTTGCGCGTCAGGATGCCGCACGCTGCGGCTGACGCGACTCGAGCGCGTCTTGGTAGACCGCGAGAGTGGCCCTGGCGGTGGCGTCCCAGCCGAACTCAGCCGCATGCCGCACGGCTCCGGCCGACAGGGCGGCCCGCCGCCGCGGCTCGGCGATCAGGCGCGCCAGGACCGCTGCGTAACTCAGCGGGTCATGTCCGTCGACGAGGACACCAGAGACTCCGTCGGCGACCGCGGTGCGGAGGCCACCGACGGCTGCCGCGACCACTGGCGTCCCCACCGCCTGCGACTCGATCGCCACCAACCCAAAAGACTCGTTGTATGACGGCACCACGGTGACGTCGGCAGCGCGATACCAGTCGACGAGCTCAGCCTGAGCCACCGGCGGCGCGAACCGAACGACATCGGCGATGCCAAGCTCGCGGGCGAGCGCCTCGAGGTGGTGCGGGTGCGCGAGCCCCGATCCGCTAGGCCCGCCTACGACGGCGACCACGAGCTCGCTGCGCAGGGCGGGCTGCTGGGCGAGTAGCTGGGCCGCCGCTCGCAGCAGCAGGTCTGGTGCTTTGAGCGGCTGGATGCGGCCGACGAAGAGCAGGACGCGCGCCGACGGAGCGAGTCCGAGGCGGCGGCGCGCGTCTTGCTCATCACCGGGTGTGAACACGCTGAGGTCGACGCCGGGCGGCACGAGGGCCACCTGGGAGGGGTGCGCGTTGTAGAGCTCGATCAGCTGGGTCGCCTCGGCGCTGGTGTTGGCCAGCAGACGGTCAGCGGCGGCCACCACCGCCGACTCTCCGATCACCCGACCGGACGGCTCCGGGACGTCGCCCTCCGCAAGCTGGGCGTTCTTCACCTTGGCCATCGTGTGCATCGAGTGGACGAGCGGCACCTGCCAGCGGTCTTGGGCAAGGGCGCCGACCTGCCCAGAGAGCCAGTAGTGCGAGTGCACGAGGTCGAAATGGCCGGGGTCATGCTGCGCCTCGACCCGCAGGACACCAGATGCGAAGGGGCAGAGCAGCGCCGGAAGGTCTTCCTTAGCCATCGGCTCGAAGGGGCCGGCCGCAATGTGCCGCACCAGCACGCCTGGGGCGAGTTCCTCAGCTGCTGGCAGCGCGCCCGACGTCGCGCGGGTGAAAACCTCGACCTCGACGCCGAGGTCGGCCAGTCGTTTGGCCGTCTCGACGATGTAGACGTTCATGCCGCCGGCGTCGCCGGTCCCGGGTTGGTCGAGGGGCGAGGTGTGGACCGAGAGCATGGCCACCCGCGACGGAGCCAGACGCCGGAGCGCACTCACGGTGTCGTCCCTTCGTCGCCTTGCCTCTGGCCCCTTGGCAGACCGGGCTGGGTGCGATGCCCCGCCGGAAGCGAGAGCCGCCCACGTCCGGAGAACCCACCCCGATCCTGCCGCATTCCCTCAACACGGGCCAACCGGAGGATCAACCTCCCCCGTGAAGTGTCACCGCCCCGGAGGCCACCCCACCGCAAGAAGGACACCTTCACGCGCTCTCACCGAACAATCGCCGCCCTCATCATCGGCCATTGACGCCGTCAGGCACCCTGGAGGCGTGGCACTTCCTCAACTGGACTCCGAGCGCCTGACGCTGCGCGCCTGGGATCCTGACAAGCCCGCTGACGTGGTCGCGGCCTTCGACATCTACCGGCGCGATGAGGTTTCCCGATGGCTGGGTGCGCACCCGGCCCCCTGGACGAGCGAGCAAGCTGCGCACGCGCGGTTGTTGCGGTGGCAGTCGGCCGGTTTCGACGCGCCAGGTTATGGAGTCTGGGCGGTGGTGCCGGCCGCTCACCGTGATCCGGTTGGCTCGGTGCTGCTCGGGCACTTGCCGGACGCTGAGGGGACGCAGACCGACGACATCGAGATCGGCTGGCACCTGCACCCCGACCACTGGGGTCAGGGCTACGCCA
>JAJAYM010000142.1 GCA_027117675.1 Actinomycetes bacterium
CGACTGCGTTGCTGCGCGTAAAGGACGCCTAACGCGAACGGCGTGCGCGCGCCACGGGATCTCTCGGCGAGCTGCTGCACGAGCTCTGCGGCGATTGCGGCGTCTTGGTGCTCGCCGAGCAGTTCGGTGACGTACTGCAGCTGCTTGGCGAACTTCTTCGCAGGACCACCGAAGACGGGGACGCAGGCCTCAACGGTGTAGCGCGCTCGCTTGGCGGTGATACGAGTTCGGTGCCAGTGATCGTCGTGACCATCGAGCTCGTTGTGCAACCGCCGCCCCTGCTTGGCAAGCTTGTTCCAGCTGGCCTGGGCCAGCGGTGGCAAGACGTCGGATGCCTTGCCGCTCGCCAACGTTGTGGTTGGCGGGTCGACGGCCGCAGTGTGCAGCCCCGACATCAGCGCTCCGTATCGCGGCGAGGCGATCGCCAACTCGATCGACGCGTTGGCCTCGGCGAGCTCGGCTTCGAGGTGCCTCTGGATCGCGACTAGAGCAGCGGCAGCGTCGACGTCTGGCGGAAGTGCCTTCACCGCGTCGATCAATCGCGCTTCGAGAACCTCGCGGTCGCGCGATTGACTGAGGACGGAGGCGATCCAGCCGAGCTCGCTACGCAGCTCGCGCGCCCACGCGTCGTCGACCAGTGGGGCGAACGCCTTGAGAACGCTGCGCAGCCGACGGGCAGCGACGCGGTACTGGTGCACGGCATCGGGAAGGTGCCGGCGCAGCCGCTGGTCCTGCTTGATGATCGCCGAGACTTGCGTGCGGAGATGGTGGGCGACGGCGGCCGATGCGGGGTCTTTGGGGCGAGGTCGGTCACCGATCTCGATAAGGGAAGGAAGCGTCGCGTCTCCGACAAGTGCGCGGATGCCTTTGCTCTGGGACGCCGAAGGCTCGGCACCAGCGGCGGTAAGCACCGCGGCGACCGGCTCGAGTAGTTCGGCGCTGCCAATCACCTCGACCTCGACCTCGCGATACTCGGTGCCAGCTTGACTTCCCTCGGTGATCGCGACGAGGTCGTCGACGATCTCAACGCCAGGTGCGCCCGATTGTGTGCATACGACGTAGGGCGTCCGCCGTGTCTTCTGAGTAGCCAGCGGAAGTAGCGCCCGGCCACCGGTAAGTGCGACGACCCTGCCGGCCAGCGCGTGTGGCACCCGACCGGGGCGCCCTGCCGAGAGCGGTAGTACCACCTCTTCGCGCGCTTCAGCGTTGAGGTCGACCGGCGGTAGCTTGAGGTGCCACCCTGAGTCGCTGCCACCGGTACGACGACGCAGCGTGACGCGTGAGCGAGCCAGCCTGAAGTCATCGGTGTCGTAGTACACAGCGGTCATGGTGCGACGTGGCGCGCGGGTCACGTCGCCTAGCGCCGCGAGGGCCCCCATGACGTCGGCGAGACGGAAGGACGCCGGAACGGTCAACTTGCGCTCAACCTCGACCGTAGAAGTTGGAGTCGTCATCGCAGGGGTGTTCGGCGGGACAGTCGTTTGAGCGAAATCATCTCAGTTTGCAGGTCAGTCAGGGGCTCACCGTCGGCGTCTTGGCTCACCTTCAGCCACTCACCATCTGGCATGAGGTGCCAGGAGGCCGTGCCTGGGTCGAAGGACAGGTCGAGCTTGGCTCCCAGCGCCGCGACATGCGCCTCGCCGATGATGCTGACGAGTGCCTCGACGCGACGGTCCAGGTTGCGATGCATGAGGTCGGCGCTACCGATCCACACATCGGGTTCGCCGTCGTTCTCGAACCAGTAGATCCGCGAGTGTTCCAGGAAACGTCCAAGAATGCTGCGCACCCTGATGTTCTCGGATAGTCCGGGGACGCCCGCCTTGAGGCCACAGATGCCGCGAACCAAGACGTCAACAGGGACACCGGCTTGGGATGCCCGGTAGAGCGCGTCGATGATCCGCTCATCGACGATCGAGTTCACCTTGAAACGAATGGTCGCCGGCCGGCCCTGGCGGTGCATATCGATCTCGCGGTCGATCCGCTCGATCAGGCCAGTGCGTACCGAGTGCGGTGCGACGAGCAGTCGCTGGTAGTCGGTGGTGAGCGAATAGCCGGTAAGGACGTTGAAGAGCTTGCTGACGTCGTCGCCTACGGCAGCACTGGACGTGAGCAGCCCGAGATCCTCGTACAGTCGAGCGGTCTTCGGGTGATAGTTGCCAGTACCGATGTGGGTGTAGCGGCGCAGCACGCCGTCTTCATCTTGGCGCACGACCATGCTCAACTTGCTGTGCGTCTTGAGCCCAACGACGCCGTAGACGACATGGCATCCGGCTTGTTCGAGTTTGCGCGCCCAACGGATGTTGGCCTGCTCGTCGAAGCGGGCCTTGAGCTCGACCAGTACCAAAACCTGCTTACCAGCTTCAGCGGCGTTGATCAGGGCGTGCACGATCGGAGAGTCACCACTCGTGCGGTAAAGGGTTTGCTTGATGGCCAGTACGTTCGGATCTTCAGCTGCTTCCTCAAGAAAAGCCTGCACGCTGGTGCTGAACGAGTCGTACGGATGATGCAGCAGGACATCGCGGTTTCGCATGACTTCGAGGATCTCGGGAGCGTCGCTGGTCTCGACTTCGTTCAGCTCGGGCGATGTCATCGGTACGAAGGGGGGGTAGCGCAGCTCGGGTCGGTCGAGTCCAGCCATGGCGAAGAGGCCGGTGAGATCGAGCGGCCACGGTACCGCGACCACCTCACTGCGGACGATATCGAGCTCTTCGATGAGCAGGTCGAGCACGTGCGGGTCGATGGTTTCTTCGACCTCCAGGCGTACCGGAGGCCCAAAACGTCGACGGGACAGCTCGCGCTCCAACGCCTTAAGAAGGTTCTCGGCTTCGTCTTATTCGACCTCGACATCTTCGTTGCGGGTCACCCGGAAGGTATGCCGCTGCAGCACTTCCATGCCAGGGAAGAGCGAGTCGAGGTGAGCAGCAATGACGTCCTCGAGGGGAACGAATCGCTCGCCGCCATCAAGGGGGACGAACCGTGGCAGCGTCGGTGGAACCTTGACACGGGCGAAGTGCTCCAGGCCGGTGTTTGGGTTGCGCACGACGACAGCGAGGTTGAGCGACAAGCCGGAGATGTAGGGGAACGGATGCGCTGGGTCGACGGCGAGCGGCGTCAGGACCGCGAAGATCTGATCGTCGAAAAGCTTGCTCATCGCCTTCTGCTCTTCAACGTCGAGATCACGCCAGCGCAGAATCTCGATACCCGCGTCACGCAGCGTCGGCACGAGGTCGCGGAAGGCCTGGGCGTGCTGCGTCATCAGTGACCGCGTTCGTTCTTGGACCCGCTTCATCTGGTCGCGCGGCGACAGACCGCTGGCCGCCCGTACGGCGATACCGGCGGCGATGCGCCGTTTAAGCCCAGCGACCCTGACCATATAAAACTCGTCAAAGTTGCTCGCGAAGATGGCGAGGAACTTCGCGCGTTCGAGCGGGGGGACGGCAGCGTCTTCGGCGAGCTCAACAACACGCTGATTGAAGGCCAACCACGATAGTTCGCGGTCGGAGAAGCGGTCAGCGGGCAGCGGCTCTGGGGCAGCGTCGGACGTGGGACTCACAAGGTCGCCTCTCAGTCAGTTGACCCATGGTGACAGTGCCGGCCGTCCCCGTCACCTGGCGGAGGTCCCCGGCACCCCGTCGGGACCATTGTGGCCCGCTCAGGCGCAGGCTGCAGGCCGTTTGCGTACGAGGCTGGCAGCAGGGGGGTGAGCGGCAATGAAATGAGAGTGAGGGCGCCCCCCCCCGCCCCC
>JAJAYM010000143.1 GCA_027117675.1 Actinomycetes bacterium
CGCGCCGAGGGCTCTCCGGCGCCACCCCCCGGCCCCTAACCCCCCGCGGCTTTTCTACCGGGCGCGGGCGGGCCCCGGGCCCCCGGCGCGGCGGGGCGCCGTCGCCGTTCTTGGCAGCGTTTGAGCCGGGATTTGCACCGAGCGAGAAACGTCCGGATCCTCGATCAGCGCGCTCGGCCCGTCCGGCGTCCTGCCGTGGGTGCGGTCGGGCCTTGACGACCCCGGCTGAGCGCAAGCTGCGCCACTGCGCCCACTGTGAGGTGCATGTCGACCTTGCCCTCTTCGAGGTGCTTCGTGAGTGGCGTAAACAGACAGCTGACGCGGCATCGGTGCCGGCGTTCGTCGTCTTCACCGACGCAACCTTGACCGCGATTGCCGCCGATCGGCCCACCTCGGCGACGGGGCTGCTGCAGATTCCAGGGATTGGTCAGGTGAAGGTCGACCGCTACGGAGATGCGCTCCTTGACGTGCTTCGAGCAAGACCTCGCGACTCGCCGGAATAAACCACTTGCCTGGTGTGCTGCCGATCTCGTACCCTTCCTGGGACGCCGACGCGACGTCTGACCACTGATCGGGTGGTCGCGCCCGGCCCGCGAGAGGAGGTGGCTAGCAAATGTTTTACGACATGACGCGCTGTGACGTGTCGCCGTCGGCTGCGGCCACCCTCGTGTCTGCGGCCGACGTGCGCGCGCAGGGCGCAACTGGCGTCTTCGATGGTTCTCCCGCCTGGAGTCCACCTCAGTAGAACCTCAACTGGGCTCACCCCGGGCCACGGAACCGAAGACCTCGGATCCGTGGCCCTTTTGTTTGTCCAAATTGAGCAGCGTAAGTCGGAAATCACACAGCGTTTGTCCAGGTCAAGTCATTCCAACCACCACAGGAGGTGACCCGCTATGACTGTCATGCCGACGATCTCGGACCTGCTCGACGCGGGGACTTCGGACGCCGTCCTTCCCACCCGGAAGCACAACGACCAACAGTGGGTCGCCGCCGTGCGGTGGTCAGTGCCCTGCCACGAGGAGGACCCAGAGCTTTGGTTCGCTGACACTCCGGTCGGAGTGGAGACCGCCAAGGCGATGTGTCGTGGCTGTCCCCTGCAGCAGGAGTGCTTGGCGGGTGCTGTCGAGCGCTCTGAACCCTGGGGCGTCTGGGGCGCCGAGCTCTTCGAGCACGGCGTCGTGGTTCCGCGGAAGCGTCCGCGCGGCCGGCCCCGCAAGTCCGAAGTTGCCTGACCGGCAACGCCGAACCATCGAACTCAACACCTGGGAGTAGTCATCATGTTTTTGCACGAAGATCTCGCTCGTGCTCGCCATGAGCACGAGCTTCGCGACAGCGAGCAGCTCATTCGCGTTCGCCGAATGGTCGCTGCTCGTCGGGCCAAGCGCCGAGCCGAGCGCGCGGCTTGTGTGGCAAGAGAGGCGGCGTTGCAGGCATCACTGGCTCACGCGAGCCTTTTGTGATGCGGCACGAGAGCGTCGCGCGAAGGGGAGGGACACCGATCGGTGCTCCTCCCCTTCGTCATGTGGGCCTGGCGTCGTTTTGGCCACGAACAATCAGGGGCTACCCCGGGTCAGCGAACCCCGGAAGCAAACGTTCACACTCGGCTCGAAATGGTGCGGTGCTCCCCAGCTGGCAGAGCACACCCATGACGCCGAGGGTGACGCGATGGATGAGTAGGTAGGACGGGGGAAGGTTGAGTTTCATACCGGTCGTCGCCTTGCGCAAATCAGCCAGGCGCAGTGCCTCAGCGCGGAGCCAGGCCCGCTCAAAGGTGAACTCTTCGTGGCGCAGTGGCTCCAGCAGCGGGACGAGGTAGCCCAAGAGCTCTTCGGCGTCGATGGTGACCGAGTCACGGACGAAACCCTCGCGGCGGAGGCCGTTGCGAACCCCTTCAGCATCTCCGGCGATTGCCAGCCGGGCGAGTTCTCCGATGGGGCGTGGGAGCCCACGCGGAAGTCGATCGACGGCACCGAAGTCGAGGATGGCAAGGCGCCCGTCGTCGAGCAGCCGAAAGTTTCCAGGGTGTGGGTCGGCGTGGAGCAGTCGGGCGTGTGCCGGCCCGCTGAAGAGCAGTCGCGCCAGCAGCAGCCCCGCGCGATCACGCTCAGGCTGTTGGCCGGACTCGATGATGTCGCGGACCGGGGTGCCATCGACCCACTCGGTGACAAGAACTTCGTCGGAAGCTAAGACGACGTCGGGAACCATGAAGTCGTCGTCACCGGTGAACGCCTTACCGAAGGCCCGCTGCGACCGGGCCTCACGCCGGTAGTCGAGCTCTTCGCTCATCCGATTCTGCAGCTCGTCGACCAGGGGAGCCATGTCCACGCCAGGGGAGAGCGGCCCGACGATGCGCATCATTCGGCCAATCTGCGCGAGATCGGACCTCAGGGCTGGTCCAGCGCCGGGGTACTGGATCTTCACTGCGACGGGACGCCCGTCGCGCCACACAGCGCGATGGACCTGACCGATGGAGGCAGCGGCGGCATGCGCGTCGTCGAACTCGATGAACCGCTGACGCCAGCGTGGCCCGATCTGTTCGGCCAGCACGGCGTGGACACGGTCGGCCGGTAGTGCCGGTGCAGCGTCCTGAAGTTTGGACAGCGACGCCCGGTAGGGAGCAGCCAGCTCTTCTGGGATGGCAGCCTCGAACACCGACATGGCCTGGCCGACCTTCATGGCACCGCCCTTGAGTTCGCCCAGAACCCGGAACATGTGCTCGGCTGTGCGCAGCTGTACCTCAGCGGCAACGGCTTCGGCCGGTTTGCCTCCGACACGTTTGCCGACCCCGAGTGCGGTGCGTCCGGCGAAGCCGAGGGGCAGCGTAGCGAGCTTGGCGGTGCGGAACACCGCGCGGCGGGGAAGGTCGGTCACTTGGCCATTGTCGGTGATGTGCCGCCGTCCGGCCACGCGCAGCCACACTCTGGGTGCCTTGTGATTCGGCGCAGTGTTGCGGCACCATGCGGCGCCAGCACCTCGACGAACGCACCGAGGGAGGGTGGCTGACCGTCGGTGAGCCACTCCACGGCGTGCATGGCTGCGATGCCAGCCGTGATGCCGACGAGTAGCGCATCGGCGTCCGGTGTGGCGGTGGCCACCTGCTGGCGCCATATGTCGGCCCAGCCAGCATCGATGTCCCGGCGGGTCAGCTCAAGACAGAACTGGCAGGGGGTGTGCCCTGGCTCCACCAGGGGCCCCACCCGCCCGATCTGTTCCTGGCACGACACCACAAGGTGAACGGTTCCGGCAGCGCTGAGCAAGCGGCACCGGCGATGGGGGTCGACCGCATCAGTCACGATGACCAAGCGTCGCCCAGCGCCGCGACCCCGTTGACCTGTGGTCGAAGGGGGGCGAGTCGCCAAGGGGTCAGCACGAAACCGCCCAATGTCGGACGGGGCGAATCCGCCGATCGAGACGTCGGCCGCAGTCACCTGGCGTGGGTCGTCGATGTCGATGCGTCCCACGCCAGCAGCAGCGAGCGTGCGTCCCAGGGTGGCGCCCAGCCGGCTGGCACCGGCAACGGTCACGTGGGCCCGCCTGAGCGCGTCCCAGCGGCCCGCTGGCTCGTGGCGCCAGCGCTCGAAAGCGCTGGCAGCACGCACATCAGGCAGTAGCCGGTCTCGGCTGTCGCCCGTGACCGAGAGATTGCCAGGCCACCGTCCCCCATCGACGACGATGCCAAGTTCGACCAGTCGCTCGAGGAGGGCTGCCGGTTCTGCGCCGTCGGTGGTGTCGACGCGGTCCTCGATGAGCGAAGCGAAGATGTCGTGATCAGTGCGGATGCCGTCTAGGCGCTCAAGCAGCGGGCGTCCCATCGCGGGGAGGCCGCCGACGATCAGGGGGTGCGGCACGTCGATTCCGAACTGCACAGTGTCAGC
>JAJAYM010000144.1 GCA_027117675.1 Actinomycetes bacterium
CCTTGGCGTTGCCCATTGCGCACGATCGACTCGATCATGCCCACCCAGCGGGTGTAGATCTCGTGGTTGCGGTCACGCAGCTCGTCGCGGCGCCGTGCCTCGTTCCAGAACTCCAGCCAGATGGCCCACTCGTCGGCCACGTCGGCGTCGGGGATCTGCAGGTCGATCAGTCGAAGCAGCTGCTCGCTCGGTTCGGTGAGTGCGACCAGCTCGGCGCGGTGGCGGGCATGGGAGCGTTCGGACGCGTGCTGCAGGGCAGCGTCGAGGACGTCGACCTTGGTGGGGAAGTAGTAGTGCACCGTTCCGGTGCTGGTGCCGGCTCGTTTGGCGATGTCGGAAACCCGAGCCGCGGCGTATCCGCGTTCGACAACTACGGCTACAGCGGCGTCGAGAATGGCGCGACGACGGTCTTCCTCGACAGCGGCTTCACTCACGTGCCGCATACTAACTGACGCGTCAGTTCTTTACCAGGATTGGCGACTGGCGGGCTCCACTCGCTAAAAAAGCCATCCGAAACGGTTGACTGACGCGTCAGATAGTAGGCATGATGGATGCGAACCGACCGTGGAGAGACCTATGCTGCGCGACCTGCCGACCGAACTGCTGCCACTCACCGAAGAGCAGCGGGCCATCGTCGAGCTCACCCGCACCTTCGCCATGCGCGAGATTCGGCCGATCGCCCGCGAGGTTGATGAGGCCGACATCGAGACGCCGTGGGAGATCTGGCACAAGGCGGCCAAGGTCGGGCTTACCGGGTTTATGTTGCCGGAGCAGTACGGCGGAGGGGGTTTCACCGACACGTTCAGCCAGTGTCTGGTGCAAGAAGAGCTCTGCGCCGGAGATCCCGGCGTCGGCAACCTGATTGCGTCCAACGGCTTCTTCGCCCATCCGGTGATGGAGCTGGGAACTTCCGAGCAGAAGGAACGCTGGCTCACACCCCTCGCACAGGTCGACACACCCATGACGTCACTGGCGGTCACCGAGCCGGAGGTCGGTTCCGACTCCGCTGCCATGACAACCAAGGCGGTCAAGGTCGACGGCGGCTACCGCCTGAGCGGGCAGAAGACTTGGATCAGCAACGGCGGGTCGGCAGAGTTCTACGTGATCTTTGCCAAGACTGATCCGAGCCAGCGGTCGAAGGGCATCACCGCGTTCATGACGCGCAAGGGCGTCGAGGGGCTCACCTTCGGGAAGCCCATGAAGAAGATGGGCCAGCGTGCGTTGGTCAACACCGAGCTCTTCCTCGATGACGTCTTTGTGCCCGAAGAGGACCGGCTGGGTGAGGAAGGCCAGGGTTTCTACGGCCTCATGCACACGTTCGATGCCTCCCGCGCCATTCTCGGCGCCGCGGCGACCGGGGCGGCTCGGGCCGCGACCGAGTACGCACTCGAGTACGCCAAGCAACGCACCCAGTTCGGCAAGCCGATCATTGAGCACCAGGCAGTCGCCTTCCGGCTGGCCGACATGGCGACGCGCGTTGAGGCATCACGGCTGCTCGTATGGCGCGCAGCCAAACGCCTAGACGCTGGCCTCGAGGCTGCGGCCAGCTGCGCGCAGGCCAAGCTGGTGGCGTCCGAGGCCGCGATGTTCTGCACCTGGGGAGCCGTTCAGACGCTAGGCGGATGGGGCTACTCGCGCGAGTTCCTTGCCGAGAAGTGGATGCGCGATGCAAAACTCGAAGAGATCGAAGAAGGCACGTCCTACATCCAGCGACTTATCATCTCCCGACGACTCGCCGCCACTCCCACGATCGGAGTCCTCTCATGACCCCTTCCACGAGCGCTGCCGCCGTCGACCCGAAGCAGTTCGCCGGCAAGGTCGCCGTCATCACCGGTGGTGGCAGCGGGATCGGCCTCGGTATCGCCCACCGTCTCGCGGCAGGTGGAGCGATGCTGGCCCTGATCGGACGCGACGCGGACAGGCTGGCCAGGGCGCGGTCGGACATCGCAGCCGAGCGCATCACAACGCGATCGCTCGACGTTCGCGACCACGACGCCGTCGAGGAGGCCTTTGGCTCAATCGCCGAGGAGTTCGGTGGGCTGCATGCCCTCGTGAACAACGCGGCTGGCAACTTCGTCGTCCCGGCCGAGGAGATGAGCCCCCGCGGGTTCAAGGCGGTCGTTGACATTGTGCTGAACGGAACCTTCTACTGCTCGAGCTCCTTCGCCCGTATCGTCAAGGATCAGGCGGACGGCGGCTCGATTCTGAACGTGATCGCGACCTACGCGTGGACCGGTCACCCCGGAGTGGTGCACAGTGCCGCAGCCAAGGCCGGCGTCCAGGCGATGACGCGCACCCTGGCCGTCGAGTGGGCGCGGTACGGCATTCGGATCAACTGCATCGCACCAGGGCCGACCGAGACTGAGGGTGCAGGCGCTGCCCTGTGGCCGACCGAGCAGGACCGCGTCAGTCTCACCAACTCGGTGCCACTCAAGCGCTTCACAACACCGGAAGAGGTCGCCACGTCAGCCGCCTTCCTGCTCTCCGACGACGCTGCCTACATCACGGGCGACACCTTGGTCGTCGACGGTGGGCAGTGGCTCGGCAAGCAGGTGTACGGCTTCTCAGCGACACCGTCGTGGTGACCCGCGCAGCGGTGTCACTGATAGGTGTCACCGGGGGAGAGGTCGTCGTCGCGGCGCTCGCCTTGCATGATGTGGGCGTTGTGTTCGGCATCCCTGGCACACACAATCTGTCGGTTTTTGACGCTCTGACCCGATATGGCATCCGTACCGTCGCGACCACCCATGAACAAGGGGCTGGCTACGCCGCTGACGGTTACGCCCGGACGTCAGGCCGTCCCGGTGTGGTGGTGGTCACCAGCGGTCCCGCTGTCTACAACGCGTCCACAGCCGTTGCGCAGGCTTACTCCGACTCGATCCCGATGCTGCTCGTCAGCCCAGGGATGCCTCGCGACCTTCCGGTTGGCGGTCCCGGTACCGGCTACCTGCATGAGGCCAAGGACCAGACAGGAGCGATGGAGCGGATTGCCGCACGCTGTATTCGGGTCGCCACTCACCAAGAGATCGCGGACGCCGTCGCGGACGCCTTCACGTCGTTCACGGCAGGGCGTCCCCGGCCGATCCACCTTGAGGTACCCCTCGACCTGCTCGACGCCGTAGGCGACGCCACCTTGGTCAAAGCCGAAGCGCTGGCCCCGATGAGGGCATCCGTCGAACAACTGGGCGAGGCGGCTGCTCACCTTGCCAGAGCAGAGCGACCGATGATCGTTGCTGGCGGCGGAGCGCGCCGGGCGGGGGCAGAACTGCTCGCGGTCGCTGAACGACTGTCCGCTCCCATCGCCACCACGATCAACGGCAAGGGAGCGGTCGACGAACACCACCGGCTCTCGCTTGGCGCCCGACTTGGCACCGCCTCCGTCGTTGGCGCCGCCGACGCTGCCGACGTTCTGCTCGTCGTTGGCGCCGAGCTCGGGAACTCCGACATGTGGCAGGGCATGCTCGCCCCGCGTGGGCATGTTGTCCGGATCGATGTCGACCCAGCGATGGCCAACGTCAACATCAAAGCTGGCACCATGCTGTGCGGCGACGCCGCTGTTGTCCTCAGCCAGCTGGACGCTGCACTCGCTGACTCAAGCGCGACCGCTGGCGCAGTTCCGCCGTGGGTGGTGGATCTTCAGGCGGCAGCGACCGCCGAGTCGGCCGTTGCTGGCGCACGCTGGCGGTCGTGGGTTGACGCTATCGACGTGGGACGTGCGCCGGGCGCTGTGATCGCGACCGACAACGCCATGTGCGTGTACTTCGGCACGATTGGCGTGCTGCCGATGCGGCAGGCGTCCAGCTTCCACTTTCCGACTGGCTTCGGCACTCTCGGTTTCACCGTGCCTGTCGCCATTGGATCGGCGTTGGCGGCACCAGACCGGCAGATCATCGGCATCACCGGTGACGGCGGTCTGCTCTTCACCGTGACCGAGCTCGCCGTCGCTGCCGCCGAGCATCTGCC
>JAJAYM010000145.1 GCA_027117675.1 Actinomycetes bacterium
AGGTGCGTGTCTTTGAAGTCGGTCTCGTACTTCAGCCGTGACCGAGAGCTCGGTCCATGCCGATGTGTGCGCCGAGGAACGGCTAGGTATCTTCCGGCAAATGCTGTATGGCCATGGCCAACCACTGTGCTGCGACTGCGGTCGTTGTAGTTGTCGGTACGTGAAAGTCTTGGGGCGGGCTCGAAGCGTCTGCCAGAAGTGATTTGAGGTCTCCGAAGACCCTGATGCGACCGGAAAGTTCTTGCACGCTGTGAACCATTTCCTCGCTGCGTTCACGTGCCAGTTTCACAACATCTAAT
Source organism: Actinomycetes bacterium (assembly GCA_027117675.1). Lineage (GTDB taxonomy): Bacteria > Actinomycetota > Actinomycetes > JAHEKZ01 > JAHEKZ01 > JAHEKZ01. The sequence continues at coordinate 300 of JAJAYM010000145.1, forward strand.
GGAAGTGAGAGCCGCGTGTCGTCGTCGCTTGGTGGATGCTCATCAAGCCAGTGGGCTACTGAACGTCGGAGCGCTCGGTGGCGCTTTAGGGAATCGCGGTCGCGCGGGAGCAACGCGTTGGTCTGACGCAGTAGCTCTGCTTCCTGTGCGGTGAAGGATCGCTTCTGTGCCGCGCCACCGTCAGGGGTGAGGAAGCCTTGGGGCAACGACAGCACATCTTCGAAGGCATTGAAAATTGCAAGCGGTTGCGATCGTTCGATCAAGATGACGACCACGTTCTCTGGGCCAACAATCCCGCCCCAGATGTCCACCAATGTGGCCAGATCGAGGATTCGCGGAAATGGGTCCTGGGAAAGCTCAGGGTGCGCAACCACCGCAGCGCGTGACCACTCATCCAGCGGATCTCGAAGGCCCTCCTTCACTAGCTGTTGCCATGTGCTTGAAAGCAGGTCTTCAAAGCGTCGGTAGGTGATGACGACTATTGGCGTGCGGTCTGGAGCGCTGTCGACTATGCGCTGCACGTGCTCTCGACGTGCCTGGCTCAAAACCTCAGTGCTAATGACACCGTGCGGCGCGTCCCCGATCTCTCGCAGCAGTTGACGCCACGGACGTTCGACCACCTCACCGTCGACATCTGTCTCCCACATCTGCCGGCGGCCGATGAAGCGGTTCACCGGCTGGAAGTGCTGTTTACCCGTGCCCGGATAGACCACGCCGAGTTCGCGAAGTGGATCTCGTCTCGACGCTAGGGCCGCCTGAATCGACGTCGTCCCCGTCTTCCGAGGGCCGATGTGCACCACGAGTGACCGTTTCGCATCTGCAGCTGACGCAGCGGTCAATGTGTCACCCCTCATGCGATCGCCGATTCTCGGCTTAAACGTGGCTGCGGCTCTTAGCGCTACAGTACCCAGACACTTTCGAGATCTCGGTCACCCGCCGCGCACGACCCCACGGGGATTGACCGGAGTTGGACGAGGCCCACATGAGAATCGGTCTGCACGTTGGCTTGACGACCGTTGGTAATGACGTGTTGGAAGTGCTCTCAGCCAATCAGAACGCGCTCGCTGATCATGACTGGACCGTCGCTCCGGAAGAGCACGATTTTCTGCCGCCTGAGGAAGAGCCGCAAAATCTTGCCCGAATCGTGGCTCAGACGACTGATGGCTGGGCGTCGTGGCTCCCATCGGCGCAGGCAGCTGGCGCCGTCATGTCGTGCGTGCACCTCGGTGACGCGTTGCTCGTGGGTGGACAGGCCGACGAGGTGGTCGCGCAGCTCGAGGAGTACGGGGAAGTTAGTGGCGGCGCTCTTGTGAGGCGCATTGACGACTACATAGCGGCGCGTTACATGTTGGAGCTGTTCGCCGGTCGCGTGCGGCGGTTGAGTGACCGCGAGTTGGCAGGAGGCGGACCCAACAACTACTTCCCCCGCATTTCCAGATGGCAGTCTGCTTGTGGTTCTAAGTTTCGGGCGGTGTTGTGTCCTTCCACAGGATCAGATGCAGAATTCGTGGTCGAACTCCTACATGCTCTCGGCGTTCCTGACTCGCTTCACCTGGACCTCCCTGACGCACCAGACATCAAGTCCGTGGGCGCTGTCGAAGCCGAAGTTCTGAGGCGGTTCAACCGGGTGATGAAGCACAACGGACTCGACGAAGCTCAGTCGCAGACTGTGCGAACGTCTGCCATCGCACGATTGACCGCTGAACCGAACCAACGCCCGTTCGCAATTCCAACTGATGCTGCGAACTACCTGCTGGACACCTACGAGGAGAGTGCGAAGGAACTCGCCGAGTCGATGACGCCCGATCAGGCAAAGACGTTTCTCAGTAGGGACCTGCCGCTCGACGTCCCCGTGGAAGAACGGGAGGTCGAAGGGTGCCTTGAGTCACTTGCTGCGGAGTTCGAACTCACGATCCAAGCGAAGCAGCCAAAGTCCCCTGGCGACCAAGCGCTGTCGAATGTCCGTCGACTCGTGCGAAAAGCACGGACGGCCCGCATTCAGGAGGACTCAGAGGAGTACCTCCGATGCAGTCGACGCGTACGCCGGCGGCTGATTCCGGAGCTGTCCGAATTCCGCAAACAGGGCGCTGGTCAGCAAGCCACTGCGGCCATCCCCGATCGCGTGCTTCAGTACTGGGATCCCTCACCCCCACCGGACGAGATGCTGCCGTGGATGGACTCGTGGGCGACGGTTGGGATGCCTGATGGCACTCACGAGGTTGCCGACTATGAACGGGGACTCGCGGCCGTCGTGGAGGCGGCGGGCGACCTTGGCCGACGCGCTTTTGAGGCATCGACTCATCCAGCTGTTCGGTCAGACCTCTTTCGTTACGCCGAACTGCACCTGCGTGGTGGTTGGTATGTGGACGCTGAGCACGAGGCGCTGGTCTCCATCAACGACTTCTTCCCGTGGCAGGTCGAACACGTCCTGGTCATCCGTCCAAACACGGAGCGATTCCCCAACGGCTTCATAGGTGCGGTGGCCGGTTCACCGCTGATGAGTGACGCCCTGGATACGGCATGCCGCAACGTTCTCGACGGAGTCGAGGTCAGCATCGTGGAGATATCCGGGCCAAGGATGTTCAGTCGCCTGGTTCACCAGTACATGAAGGTGCCGTCCGCGTCCTTCGTTGTGCTGCCGACCAATGTGGTGTTCGGCGATGTCATGCAACAAGTGCACAACGAGGCTGCGTACAAAGCGCACGGGCACTGGAGACACGCCGATATCTGAAGTTTGCTACTCCGGAATACTCGTCCACGAAAGGACGGCTCGGTGATCTCGCACAAGTTCACATGTGTGTATGTGCACATTCCGAAAACCGGAGGGCAGTCGATCGAAAGCGTCTTCGTTGAGCAGCACGGCCTGACGTGGGAGACGCGCGCCCCACTGCTTCTGCGTCCTTGTGATGATCGCCGGTTTGGACCCAGGTTCCTCGCCCATCTGACGGCGGCGGAGTACGTTGCGCTCGGCCACTTGAGTCCGCAGGACTGGAACGGGTACTTCACGTTCGGATCGATCCGGAACCCGTGGGACCGCATGCTCTCCACCTACCGCTACCTCAACCCCGACGATGTGTCGTTCCCCATGTGGTTGACAGGCACCGCTCGCCGCCGGTTCGACAAAGGCAATTACTTCTTTCGCTCTGCGGCTGACTACCTCTGTGATGACGAGGAAAGGGTCATCGTGGACCATGTCATCCGGTTGGAAGACTTCCCCGACGCGTTCGACGAAGTGCGGGATCGCCTGCAGATTCCCGGACGGGGACTCCCGCGGGTTAACGTCTCCCAACATCAGTCGTCGCTCACGCCACAGGCGGTCTACGACAGCGAGACTGAGGAGTTTGTTGCTGATATGTATGCGCGTGACCTCGTGCTGTGGCCATACGACCCGCCTTCCGCAAGGCGCGCCTCAGGTCAACGAACTGGATGAACGGTGAACGGGGAGCGGTTTCGAGCTTGACGACGCCTCGTCAGGCGGCAGAAGGTCTTCGAATTTCGCTGGCAAGTTTCTTGGTGCGACTCCGGGAGCGATTTCGTGGCTCTGGATTCGTGGGTGGACGTGGTTCGGCCCGGTTTAGCGATCGATGTGAAGTGGGGGAGTCAGGTAGCCACTCGGGGTGGTGACTGTTGTCGGTCGATCGCCCGTTGCCAGGTGTGGGGGGCCCAGGCGTTCTGGGCGAGTGCGGCCATCAGGACCACGACGGTCTGGTTGTGCAATCCCCAGGCGGGGAGCTGCTGGTTGTAGAAGGCGCGTTCGAACTGGGCGTTGAGCGATTCGGTATCGGCGCGCATCCCGTAGACGCGGGAGTAGTCGGGATCGGTCGGGGGGTAGGACGCGTAGGTAGTCGCTGCGGTTGAACTTGTGCTTCCGGTCGGTCGCGGTCGGGGTGAGTGGCTCCCACCAGTCGTGGACCGTCTCGCTCGAGCGGCAGGTCACGGTGTGGCGGGCGTAGAACGCCCAGCTGCCATCTGATTTGCGATCTCTTTGGGTTTGATGCCGGGTGGCTTCGACGAAGTCGAGGCTTCCGTCTGCGGTCACGACCCGCTGGATCGAGGTAGACCCGGCTGCGCCTTGTCTTGCATCCCTTTCAGCGGCTCCCGGGACTTGCCTGCTGCCCCTCTTTCACGTCCCTTAGCCGACATCATGGTGTGC
>JAJAYM010000146.1 GCA_027117675.1 Actinomycetes bacterium
AGGACAAGTCAAGATCGCTATCTGTGCGGGTGTCTCACCGACAGCCGAGAATCCGAAAAACTCGGGCGGCTACACACGGAGCGGATGTCACGCGCTGCGACGTGCGGACAACTCGCGGCGAGAACTCAACGAGCTGATGTGAACACCCTACCGGACGGATCCCTGAACGCGGGCACCCCGGCCCGATGATCATGGCCCTGTTCCTGCGTAAACGTGGTAGCGGGGGCAGGATTTGAACCTGCGATCTCTGGGTTATGAGCCGCCGACCCTCCCCCGGACCGCGTCGCCGTGAATACCGGTGGATGCGCGTGGACGCCATCCGTGCAGGTCAGGATCGCGCCTCGTTCCACCGACTTCCGGGTGTGTCTACCGACATCCAGGCACTGCCTGCGGTCATTCTGCGGTCAACCGATCATGAGCCACGAAGCGGGTGCTGGTCATGTGATCACCCCCGGGCCCGGGGCTACTTCGCCAAGCCGCGGACTGAGATGCACACCATGTGGAACGCTGGCGAGGTCCTTACCTCGCCGCGGGCTAAGGCCTGCAGTTCGGGCAACCCGACTGGCTGCCCGACCTCATCTCGCGTTTCGGGCTGACCGCACCCCGGTAGTCCCGGGACAGCCGGTTCAGGTACCGAGAGCGCGGGCCAACAGCGTGGGTCGGTTGTGCACCGAGGTCTTGGCGAAGATGGATTTCAGATGGTCCTGCACCGTGTGCTCGGACAGCGACATCTGATGCGCAAGATCTCGAGTGTCGCTCCCCGCCACAAGGTGGCCTAGCAGCTCGCCCTCACGTGGGCTGAGGCCGAACGCGCTGGCGAACAGGGCCGCCCGATCGGTTGGTGAGGTCTCCTCGATAGTCACGGCGATGGCCCTTTCCGGTGGAGACCCAACGCTCCCGATCCTGGCCGCCCGCAGGGTCAGCCACACTCCGTCCGACAGGTGCACGCGGGCCGACGGCTGGTTCTGGTCGACCTCAGCCTCGACGGCCAAGAGTTGAGCGGCGACGTTGTATGCGCTTGCGGGAACCGGCGACCGCTGCCCCTCCGAAGGAGGGACGAGCACCCGCAGGTAATCCTGAGTCGCGGGCGTCTCTGCCAACACCTCAAGGTGATCGGACAACAGCAACACGACGGGACCTCGCTGGTGTGGCTCGCCCTTTGCAGGGGCCAGGAAGGTGTTCGCCTGGGTGCGCCGCAGGGCTCTTGTCACCGGTTCAGCGATGCCAGCCAGGTAGGCGGCGTCCGCATCGGAGAACCCAGGCGCCGGGTCGATCCTCCACAGATCGAGGAAACCCCAACAGCCGAACCGATCGGCGAACACCGAGGACGCGACGTCGACCACGCCGTATCGAACGAGCAGGTCTCGCCACAGCAGGCTTCGCATCAGATCACCGTCGGTTGCTCGTGCAAGCAGCGCGACCGGCGTGTTCAGCGTCGTCCATCGGTTCACCCCAGTGAGGTACTTCAGAAGGATCAGAGACGGCAGTTCTTGCATGCACGGGGACTCCGCCAACGGTGAAGAGCCGACGGAGGTCTCAGGATCGGTCAGCAACCACACATAGGCATCGAAACCGATCACCCGACTGAACTCTGCTAGCAGCTCGAGTCTCAGTGTCTGCGCATCACCAACAGAGTCACAGAGCCGTGCCACACGTTCCCCCGACCGCGAGTACGACGGGAAACTGGTCACGTTCGGAGGCTAACGCGACGGAAGTCAGGTAGAGCCAGCAACGGACGCCGGAAGACCCCAGATATCTGGGATAGCCAACGTCGATCAGCCGTCCTTGAATTGCGGAGAAACAGGACCATGACCTACAGAGGAGACTCCATGAAGACGTTGCACATCGAGCACCCGATCGCGGACTTCGGCGTGTGGAAGGAAGCATTCGACCGCTTCGCCCAGATCCGCCAGGACTCGGGAGTGTGCGCGCATAGGGTCCAACACCCGGTCGACGATCCCCACTACCTCATCATCGACCTCGACTTCACCACTACCACCGAGGCGACAGCCTTCCTCGGGTTCCTGCAGACGAAGGTCTGGTCATCCCCAGAGACGGCACCCGCGCTGGCAGGAGCACCAAAGACTCGGATCCTCGACCTCGTCGAGGCGCAGTAGCCGAATGAACTCTCCGTCGCGGGCCAACCATGGAAGCCGACCCGCTGGCCCAGCTGCTGTTCTCAGTCGTCCCCTGTCTCGGGCGACCACTTGACTGGCGAGTCAGAGTCACCCGCACAGACCGAGCTGGGGGTGATCGCGCAGTCCACGACCCACACCGCCGGTCACGTCCGCACACCTCGTCCCGACCCGGGTCCCCTCTGCAGGTCGGGAGCCCTCGCGGACGACCGTCGTGCAATGGTCGGTGGGTATAGGCCGTGGCTCGATAGTCGCTGAACTGCGCCTGCTTGGTTCGCCACGACGGGCCAGGCGCGCCAGACCCGACCAACGAGCAGTGCGCCCCGAGATAGAGACTCGAATGGCTGACACAGTGACTCCAATGTTCTTCGATGAGAATCCTGAGTTTCTTGAAACCAGTTCAACATCCAGCGGCGTTGAGCGG
>JAJAYM010000147.1 GCA_027117675.1 Actinomycetes bacterium
AGTGGACGACGGCTCCAACGGCGCGAAGGGATGCAACGATGCGCGAGTCGCGCAGCTCGCTGCCCGTAACCGAAACCCCTCGAGCGCACATCATCCGGGTAAGTGCTGACATCCCGGCGCCCGCGACCCCGATCAGATGGACCCGCCCCAGCTCGTTCAGCGGTGACGGCCCCGAAGGAGTGATCTCGGTGATCATGCTCGACCGGCCGCCCTCAGCACCAGGTCAGTGAGCCGCTCGTCGGCGTCCCGGGCACCCAGCGATTCCGCCGCTTTGCTCATCACCGCGAGGCGTTCGGGGTCGAGTACGAGCCCGCCGACAAGGTCCTCCACTACCGACGCCGTGAGGTCTTCGTCGCGAACCATCAGACCAGCCCCGACGTCTACGAGTGGTTGCGCGTTCACGGACTGCTCACCGTTGCTGTGCGGATAGGGAACGAAGACGGCTGGCAGCCCGACCGCCGCGAGCTCTGCACAGGTCATCGCCCCAGAACGAGACAAGACCACATCCGCCGCCGCGTAGGCGAGGTCCATCCGCTCGAGATAGGGAAGGACGACGTAGGGAGGATCGGCGTCGCGACGGTCAACAACGACGGTGTTGTTCGGGCCAGCCGCGTGCAGTATCTGGATTCCGGCGTCGAGCAGCCCACGTGCCGCCCCTTGCATCGCAGCGTTGATCGTCCTGGCGCCCTGCGATCCACCGAACACCAAGATCGTCGGCCGCTCGACGTCGAGGCCGAAGGTGAGTCGGGCCTTGGAGCGCACCGAGGGCCGATCCAGCGAGGAAATGCTCGACCGCAGTGGAATCCCCACCAATACGGCATGGGGCAAAGAGTTGACCGTCGACGGCGTGCTGACCGCGACATAGCGGGTGAACCGCGCACCAATGCGGTTGGCCACGCCTGGACGTGCGTTGGCTTCGTGGACGACGAAGGGCACCCCGGCCCGTCGGGCGGCGAGGTAAGCCGGGAGTGCCACAAAGCCACCGAACCCGACCACGACGTCCGGGCGATCGCGCTCGATCACCGCCGAGGCCGCGCGCACCGCTGACCACACTGCGGTCGGAACGCCGGCCCACCGTCGCGGGCCCCCCCTTGGCATCGTCACCTTGGGAATCAGCCGCACGTCGATGCCGTGGGCCGGCACCAGCCTGGTCTCAAGCCCTGACTCGGTTCCCAGGGCTGTGACCACGACGTCCGGGAGACGACGGAGGAGAGCATCGGCCAGAGCCAGCGACGGTTCCACGTGCCCGGCAGTTCCCCCACCGGCGAGGAGTACCCGCAACGGCGGCAGGTCCGGAGTTGCTGTCGTGCTCACCTAGTTCGAGCCCCGCGTGGCCTCAACGTCCGTGGACGCCACCTGGCCGCCCCGCGCTCGGCCAAAGCTTCTCGGGCGCCGGGCAGGTTGCGGGCAAACGCGAGCAGCATTCCGAGGGCGAACATGGTGGCAAGCAGCGCCGAACCACCGTAGGAGACCAACGGCAATGGCACACCGGTGATCGGTAGGACGCTGAGCACCCCGCCGATGTTGATGACCATTTGGACTCCGATCCAGACCACGATCCCACCCGCAGCGAAGCGCACGAACAGATCGTCGGTCGCCAGCGCAATCCTCAGCGCACCCAGGATCATCGCCCCGAAGAGCAGCAGGACCGTCAACGTCCCGACCAGCCCGAGCTCTTCGCCGATGATGGCAAATATAAAGTCGGTGTGCGCCTCAGGAAGGCTCCCCCACTTCTCCCGACTGGCGCCTAGACCAAGGCCCCACCAACCACCTGAAGCGAGTGCAAACATGCTGTGCGCCGCCTGCCACCCCGCGCCTTCATAGTCCGCAAAGGGATCGAGGAACGACTGCAGCCTCGAGAGGCGAGCGCTGCGCTGGAACGTCATGAACAGGATCAGAGCGATGGCGGGGGCGCCCAGCCAGACGAAGATCCGCAGCGGGGCCCCGGCGATGAAGAGCATCCCAGCGACGATGGCCATCAGGATCAGCGACGTGCCGAGGTCTCCCCCTAGCAGCACCAGGCCGATGACGACCGCCGCGACAGGCAGGAGCGGAATGAGCAGGTGCTTGTTTTGGTGCAGCAGTTTACGTTTGCGCGTCAGCAGATCGGCGCTCCACAGCACCAGCGCGTACTTCGCGGCCTCCGCCGGCTGGATCCGAAATGAGCCACCGATGTCGATCCAGTTCTGGTTGCCGTTGACGCTGACCCCGATACCAGGAACCAGAACCAGAACCAGCAGGACCACTGAGAGCACGAGAACGGGAAGGGCCAGCATCCGGAACCAGGCGGTGGGGAGCCGGCTCGCCACAACGAGGGCTGGTACGCCGATCACCACCCACATCGCCTGGCGCTGCGCGATCGCCCACGAACTGCCGCTAGCGGCGTACGACTCGACGCTTGACGCCGACAAAACCATGACCAGGCCAAGTGCCGTCAGCATGACTGTGCTGCCGAGCACCAGGTAGTACGGAGCGAGTGGCTTGCTCAGGGCAACTCGAAGCGACGCACCCATCCCCGACCGGATGGCCGGGGATGCTGGGGGGGAAGTGAGGGTCATGCCGGTTCCGTCAGCGGCGGAGCCGAGCCACGGCCGACCGGAACGCTCGCCCCCTGGCCTGGTAGTCCGCGAACTGGTCCATGGATGCACACGCCGGGGCCAGCAGCACGGTGTCGTGCGGCTGGGCAGACGCAGCCGCAGCCCGAACGGCGTGATTCATGGGATCAGTCTCCCCGTCGGGCACCTCGATCACCGGGACATCGGGGGCGTGTCGCGCGAGCGCCTCGGCAATGAGCCCGCGATCGGTACCCAGGAGCACGACAGCGCGCAGGTTCGGCCCATGCCTGCCGATCAGCTCGCCGAACGCGCCACCCTTGGCCAGCCCGCCGGCAATCCACACCACCTGCCCGACCGTCGCCGTAAGGGCGACGTCAGCGGCCAGCACATTGGTCGCCTTGGAGTTGTCCAGGAACGACACCCCGCCGACAGTTGCGACGACCTCGCCACTGTGCGCGTCGATCTCAAACCCCATGACACCTGCTCGCACGTCAGCGATCGCCACTCCGTATGAGCGCGCTAACGCGGCAGCGGCCAGGGTGTTCTGCACGTTGTGGGCACCGGTCAGCGGCAAGGCTGCGCCGTCGACGATCTCGATAGCGTGCGTGGCCCGGTCGGCGCCGAAGGCTCGGTCGACCAGTACTCCATCGACCACTCCCAGCATCGCCCGACCAGGTGCGCCAAGGGTGAACCCGATGGCGCGGCAGCCTTCGACGACATCGGCGGCTTCGGCGATTACCTCAGTACGCGTGTCGTCGTGGTTGTAGACGATGGCTCGTTGCGTTCTTTCGAAGATGCTGGCCTTTACGGCAGCGTAGGCATCGAACGAGCCGTGCCAGTCGAGGTGATCGTCGGCAATGTTCAGCAGCGCCGACGAGTGCGCCGAGATCGACCGAGTGAAGTGAAGTTGGAAACTGGACAACTCAACAGCGAGGACGTCCGGCTCCGGTTCGGCGAAGATCGCCTCAACGAGCGGAACACCGATGTTGCCTGCCGCCAGACTGCGCAGACCCGACGCCCGAAGCATCGCGTCAAGTAGCTGGGTCGTCGTGGTCTTGCCGTTCGTTCCGGTGATCGTGAGCCAGGGGACGGCAGGGTTTCTCAGGTTCCAGGCAAGCTGCTCACCGCTCCAAACCGTTGCGGCGCCTGCACTGGTGATCCAGGGGTGCCGCGGTGCGAAGCCAGGTGAAGGGATGAGGAGGTCGCACTCGGTGCTGACGCCATCGTCGACGCCGACTACGACCCGGGCCCCGAGCGTGCTCAGAATCTGGGCCCGCTCGGCCAACAGGTCAGAGGCCGACAGCTGCGCCGACTCGACGATCTCGACCCGTGCTCCCACCCGAAGCAGTGCATCGGCGGCCGCAAAGCCGCTCGTACCGAGCCCGAGGACACGTGCCCGGACGCCAGACCAGTCTGAAGAACGGTTGGCCGCGATCAACCACTGCGCGGCAGCAGACGACGCGGTCACCCGATACCGCCCCCACCAAGCCACTCGGCGTAGAAGAGCACGAAGCCTGTTCCGGTGAAAAGACCCGAGATGATCCAGAACCTGGTGACGATTTGACCCTCGGGCCACCCTTTGAGCTCGAAGTGATGCTGGAGGGGAGACATCAGAAATACCCGGCGTCCTGTTGTCTTGAACGAGGCGATCTGGATGATGACAGACGCAGTGATAATGACAAACAAGCCAGCCAGCACCGGCAGGAGCAGTTCGGTGCTCGTGCAGATGGCGATACCGGCCATCGCGCCGCCGAGGGCCAAGGATCCGGTGTCACCCATGAACATCCGCGCCGGGGAGGTGTTCCACCAGAGAAAGCCGAAACACGAACCCAATACCCCCGCCGCGACAACGGCCAAGTCGAGTGGGTTGCGCACTTCGTAGCAGTTGGGCAGCACGAAGTCGGCGCACCGCTGGTTGTACTGCCACAACCCCACCGTGACGTAGGCACCGAACACCATCGACGCGGCGCCGGCAGCAAGCCCGTCGAGACCGTCGGCGATGTTCACCGCGTTGGACGTCGCGGCCACCATGAACCAGACCCAGAGAATGTAAACGCCTAACGGCAAGAAGATCGCGGTGTCGCGCACGAAGGAGATGTACTGGGTGGCAGGAGTCAGTCCGTCGACATTCGGGAACTGCAGAACAAGGAGCGCGAAGACGAGCGCAACAACTGCCTGGCCGATGAGTTTGGTCTTGACCCGCAGTCCCGTCGATCGCCTTCGAAAGATCTTGATGTAGTCGTCAGCGAAACCGACTGATGCCAGCCCGACCATCAGAAAGAGGACAAGCAGCGCTGAGGCGCTGGGGCCGCTGCCAGCGACAAGGTGTGCCACCGCATAGCTGAGCACAGTGCCAGCCACGATGACGACACCGCCCATTGACGGAGTGCCCTTCTTACCCGCGTGATCGGGAACGGCGTAGCCGAGTTCTTCGGCGTCCCGGATCGACTGTGCGTAGCCGCGCGCTCTGAGCCAGTTCGCCCATAGCGGTGTGAACACGAAGCCGATGAGAAGCCCGACGACCACCGCGACCAGCACCAGCCTCATGTGACATCTCCGCTCAACAGCTCAGCGGCCACAACCTCTAGGCCGGCAGCCCTGGACGCCTTCACGAGGACCACGTCGTCCGGACGCAATTCGTCGCGCAGGATCGCCATCGCACCTGCGACATCCGCAACGAACATGGACTCCCGTCCCCACGATCCCTCGAGCCCAGCAGCCAAGTGCATCGGCCGGGCGCCTTCTCCGACGACCACTAACCGTTGCACATCCAGGCGCACAACCAGACGACCGATCGCGTCGTGTTCGGCAACAGAACTCTCACCGAGCTCGCGCATCTCACCGAGAACAGCCCAGCTCCGCCGGTCCCCCGCTATCTGCTTGAGCGACTTCAGCGCGGCCTTCACCGCCTCCGGGCTGGCGTTGTAAGCGTCATTGATGACGATGAGGCCATCCGAACGCTCGGTCACCTCCATTCGCCACTTGCTCCTCGGCGTAGCGGCTGACAGGGCTGCCGCGATGGCACGGGTGCCGATCCCCACCGACCAGGCCACAGCCGCAGCTGCGAGGGCGTTGGGCACCGCGTGACCGCCGACGAGCTGCAGCGACACCGGTGCTGAACCGTCCGGGGTCCGAAGGATGAACCGCGCTCTATCCAGGTGGTCGGACGTCACGTCCTCCGCCTGGATCTGTGCCTCCCCCAGGCCGAACCAAGTAATCGCTGCCGCGGTCTCAGCTGCCATCGACCGCACCAACGGGTCATCGGCGTTCAACACCGCCGTCCCCGAAGCGGGCAGGGCGCGCACCAGTTCAGCCTTCGCGTCGGCGATGGCAGAGCGGCTGCCGAACTCGCTGACATGGGCGGTACCCACGGCCAGCTCAACGCCGACGTCAGGGGGTGCGACTGAGCAGAGGTAATCGATGTGTCCCAGCCCCCGAGCCCCCATCTCCAGAACGAGGTAGCGCGTGGTGTCGTCAGCGGACAAGACTGTCAACGGCAAGCCGAGCTCGTTGTTGAACGAGCCAGGAGGCGAGATCGTCGGGCCGTCGGTTTCGAGCACCGCAGCAATGAGATCTTTCGCCGTTGTCTTGCCTACTGATCCGGTGACCGCGATCACGGTGGTCTCGGTGAGCCGGTCGGCGTGAAACCGTGCCAACTGCCCGTGGGCCAGCAGTACATCGGGGACCACGATCGTTGGCGCGTCGGTGGGCCGACTACCGAGGACGGCTACCGCGCCGGCGCGTACGGCGGCGGCCGCGAAGTCATGGCCGTCTACCCGGGTGCCAGCGAGGGCAACAAACAGGCTTCCGGGTGTGACGTCCCGGGTGTCGGAGCAGACGTGTGTGACGGCTGAAGCCGGGTCTGCGACATTGACCTCTGCGACATTGACCAACCGCCCGTCGACGGCGGCCGCAATGACGGCGAGGCTCGTTCGGATCATGCCTGACCACCTGCTGAATGGCCGCGAACACGCTGCCACGCAGCCAACAACTCGACGCGGTCGTCGAACAGCGTCACCGCAGAACCGACCTCCTGACCGCTCTCGTGACCTTTGCCGGCGACCAGCACGACGTCACCGGGTCTGGCCCGCCGCACCGCGACTTCCATCGCAACCCGACGATCTTCGACCTCGATCACCTCAGCGCGCCCCGGCGCCGGCACCTGCGCCGTGCCGGCCAACACAGCCTGGCGGATGACGTCCGGGGGCTCTGATCGAGGGTTGTCGTCGGTCACCACGACGACGGCGGCTCTGGCAGCAGCCACCGCGCCCATCGGTTCGCGCTTGCTCGCGTCACGATCGCCACCGCAACCGAAAACCACGATTACGTCGCCACCGGCATCAGGAGTGACCGCGTCAATCGCACGACCGAGCGCGTCGGTGGTGTGGGCGTAATCGACGACAAGGGCAACCTCGTCAGGTCCGATCCGCTCCATTCGACCGGGCACCCCGCGGCACTCCCCTACTCCTCGTGCCGCCGCTTCCGGATCGACACCAGCTGTTGCCAGCATCACCTGCGCGAGAGCCGCGTTCGTCACGTTGAACCGACCCATGAGCCGCACCCGACCCGGCTGCACCGAACCGCCCTGATCGGTCAGCGCGAAGTCGTGGCCGCCGCCGCGGCGCTCTCGGACGTCCCCGATCACCCAGTCAGCATCTGAGCTCATACCGACGGTGACCGATTCTGTCTTCGCCGCCTGAGCCATCTGACGGCCTCCGTCGTCGTCGATCACGATGACAGCTGCCTTGCTCAGCGCCGGTTGGAAGAGCGCTTGTTTCGCAGCGAAGTACGCTTCCTGGCTGCCGTGGAAGTCCTGATGGTCGACCGCCAGCTGGGTGAACCCAGCGACGTCGAAGTGACATCCGTCAACTCGCCCCATGGCCAAGGCGTGGCTGGAAACTTCCATCGCCACGGCGGTCACCCCACGTTCGCGCATCACGGCGAGTAGAGCGTGTAGCTCCGGCGCCTCGGGGGTGGTTCGTACCGTCTCGAAGGCCTCACCGTCGATCAATGTGGCCACCGTCCCGACCAGGCCGGTGCGGTGTCCGGCTGCTCGAAGGCCGGACTCGAGTAGATAGCTGGTTGTCGTCTTTCCGTTGGTTCCGGTCACACCAAGCACTAACAGATCGGCGGCGGGTCGACCGTATATCTCCGCCGCCAGTTCTCCCACACGGGCCCGGAGGTCATCGATCACCAGACACGGCAGGATCGAGTCCACGAGGGAAGCGCCGGCCACATCTGTGGCCACCGCCACCGCGCCGGACTGCGCCGCCTGAGCCGCGAATGTCGCCCCGTGTACGCGCTCACCCGTCAGCGCCACGAAGAGGTCTCCGTCGCGAACGTCGCGAGAGTCGAGGGTCACCCCCGTGACGACAAGGTCAGCGACCGAACCCGGGTCGACAGACAGCGCCGCGCAGACGACTCCGAGGCAGGTCGGTCGTGGAGTCGGCCGGGGCGTGCGCCTAGTGTGGGTGGACATGGCCGCTGACCGGATTCAGGGCCGGTACGTCAGCCGCATAGAGGGTGCCGGCGTGGACGTCGGAGGAACCTGCTCGCTCTGCAACGCGAAGGAGGTGACACGTTTGAAGACGGGTCCGCCCAGTAGGCCGCCGTAGTATTGGTTCTTGGGATCTTGCAGGGTGACCGAAACCACGACGGCCGGCTTGTCTGCCGGCGCAAAACCGATGAACGACGCGGTGTATCCCCGGTAGCAGCCGCAGCTCTCGTCGACTCGCTCGGCAGTTCCGGTTTTGCCGGCTACTCGATACCCCGGAATCTGTGCCATCGGCGCGGTGCCATCGTCAGAGACCACGGTCTCCATCATGCCCCGCAGCGTGGTTGCCGTCTCCACGCTCACGACTCGATGACGCTCCGGAAGGGGAGCCGGCATGAATGCCCCATCCGACGTCGAGGTTCCGGCAACGACGGTCGGTTCGACGCGCACCCCGTTGTTGGCAAT
>JAJAYM010000148.1 GCA_027117675.1 Actinomycetes bacterium
CCTCGAGACCTGGCGGCGTAGCACGGCGACCTCGTGACGCAACACGAGCAGCTCGATGTCCTTGGATGCCTCACCACGACCCCGCAAGATCACCAGACCGAACAAGCGCTGCGCGAGCGCATAGACGACCGACACGATCACACCCGATCATCCCCAACGGCCCCCGGCCGACGTTCGGGCCCCACAGGGGTTCAGGCCCAATTTCCGGGACTCACCGCGAAGCTGGGCGGGAAGCAGCCGCGGGCGCCCGGCACCTGGTTCGAGGGTGCGCCTCCTCTCGACCCCCAGCCAGATCCACCGCGTCTGCATATTGAACTACCACTCTCACCTGGAAGGTGATCTCTTGCCGAACTCCAAGGTCTCCAGTCGAGATGTGATCACGTCTGGTGAACAAGCGGACGGCACTCCAGGAGAGCTCAGAAGCCCAACAGCTTGCCGAACGCTGAGAACACGGCGTCGAATGTCTTTGCGATCGGGTTGCTTGGCCCGTCGGCACTGGACTTCTGCCAGAAGAGCGGATGGAGGCCAGTGAACTGGTCGTCGACAAGTGGAGTTCTGCCCCACAGGTACGGCCAGAACACCTCGGTCCGATTGACACCCACGGTCAGGCGAGAGTCGAAGCCCATCACCAGGTTCTGTTCAATCCTCGTGGACCTACCTCGAGGGCTCGTCGCCACGACATCGCCGCTGCCTTGGACGATCAGGCTGCCACTGCCAGTGAACATGATGTAGCGCACCTGCCACGTCGCGAAGGATTGGATGCCCCACCGCCAGCGCGTCTCCAACTCCGGCATGCCGATGACGCCCACGACGTGCTTCGGATGCATCACCAATCCCGGGTGGTCCGCGAAATCGATGCGCATCAGGTACGAGTCGGGGTCATTGGGCGTTGACAGCGTCGCCGAGGTGTCGAGCGCGTCGCCAGTGATCCGACTCAGTCCGTGGAGCCCGGCCGCGAAGCTGATGAACGGCGATGTCCAGTCGTAAAGAATTTGGCTGCGAATCTTCCCTTGCACCGGACGAACATGCTCCGACCGCGCGGACAACACCTCACCGGCGCCGAGCTGGATCGTCAGGGTCCGCTGGGCAGCGGTGGTGCGAAGGTCGGCAGTCGCGTTCTCAGACGCAGCCGCCAGGTGGATCGGCTTGTGCATCCGACTCACCATCGGCATCAGCAGGAAGTAGCTCACGATGCGCAGGCCTACGGGCAGGACGAGTGCGATCAGCGCGATGGCAGCCAACCACCTCCACGACTGGGCCCACTGGTTGACCACCCATCCCACCCCGGATGCCTGGGCTTCCTCCAAGCTCTCCTCTTCGGCCTTTTTCTGGCCCAGCTCCGACTCTTTGTTGTCTATTTCTCTCTGGACGAGGGATTGGCCGCCGCCTTCGCCGAGTCGATCGAGCTTCTGCTGAGTGGTCAGGGCGGGGTCGCGAAGGACAGCGGCGTCCTCCTCGGCCTGGCGGAGGCTTCCTTCGAGGGTGTCGAGCGCTTCGTCCGCCTTCTCGACCGCTATCTCAGCGGACTTGCACGCGTTGCCGGGGAGCACCCATGCGATGGCCTCGCGAACGAAGCCGCAGAGCTGCGGGTCGTCACGCAGACGCTGGATCTCCGCCTTCTTCTCGGTGACGTTGCGGCGCCCCTCCTCGATCTCAGCGTCGATCTTGCCCTCCAGCGACGCGATCGCTTTGCTCTGGCCTTCCGCGGCAGTGCTCCTCAGTTGCTCGAGGTTCTCCTCCAGAGCTGCTCGTTCCTCAGCCACCTGTTGCAGTCGATCCCGTTCTGCCACGGCTTCCCGGAGAGTTGGGATGAAGGCTTGAATGAGCAGATAGCCGAGAAACAAGGACAGCACCAGCGCCCCAAGCAGACCCAACTTCCTCAGCACGAAGCCGAGAACAGACGACATCAGACGCATGCGCGCGATCCTAGTTCCGAGGATTTGAAGTTATTGGGCGGTTGGGCTTCGTGAGGATCTCTTCGGCAGCCTTGGTCCAGACGAAGGGTGGGCTGAGCACGGCAGGGGGGTACTCCCCCGCCAGCATCGCGACCGGATCACCCAGGCAGACCTCGATTGGTGGTTGGCGCGCGCAGCCGATCTTGAGTGGATCTTCGCCAAGACGTACGCCGAGACGGCGCCCCACGGCTACGTGGTCGAGGGCCGCACGAGTGGGATGTCGAAGGACAACTTCCTGCGTCATCGCGCCCGTCCTGGTCTCGTTCGGTCCGATTGCATGCAGCGATCATTGCCGGGACCACCGACAGAACTGGTCGGGTTGCCCCCTCGCGGTTCACAGGCCGAGGTCGCGGCTGGAGATGACCCGGCGTGCCTCCCATGGGCGGATGTAGTGCTCGATAAGCGCGGAGATCCGGGTGTGGCGGGTCTGGGCTGCGATCCGGTCGAGCCCTACCCCGACTATGGCGGCGGTAGTGGCGTGCCCGGCACGCAGCGAGTGGCCAGTGATCCGCTCCGAGGCGTGTTGTGCTCAGCAGCTCGACGCCGCCCGAGTGAGCGGGTTGAGTCCGCTCATCGTCTCGATGTTCGTAAGTGCCTCATCGAATCGAGCGTCGAGTCCGTGTCCTTACCTCCATCGGGTCCAGTGGGCGAGAGCACGACACCGGACCCAGCCCTTCCAGTGTGGCGAGCGCCTCCGACAACGAGGATCCGGCACGCCGTCCCTCACACAGCCCGGTGCGTGAACGGACCGCAACGCGCTGGCCGACGGTGAGGGGCGACATCAGGGTGTCCGAGATCCAGGCCAGGCTCCCAATCCATTTCGCACGGAACCGGGTCTTGTGCCCTCCTGCTGCACACCTCTCCACAGGAGCTGAAACGCCGACAGCCGTCCACAGATCAACCCTTCAACGCCGTCCGGCAGGTGTTGCGGGGCTTGCACTGGCGGGCACAGCGCCAGGAGTCGCAAGGAGGTGGTCGGGATGGCCTGGGTCCGCAAACGCCCCAACGGCAAGGGCGAGGCCCGCTACTCCGGCCACTACAGG
>JAJAYM010000149.1 GCA_027117675.1 Actinomycetes bacterium
AGCCCGACCGGTCTCTGTGAAATCACCCGGCGTCGTCCGGGCGAACGAGGAGCATCCAGGTACGTGAAGAGCGACGTCGAGACCCTGCGTCCTACCCGCGTCCGGCTATCTGTCGAGGTCCCGTTCGACGAGCTGAAGCCCAGCGTCGACTCGGCCTACAAGAAGATCGCCGCGCAAATCACCATCCCTGGCTTCCGCAAGGGCAAGGTGCCGGCCAGCCTCATCGACCAGCGCGTCGGACGCGGCGCCGTGCTCGACGAGGCAGTGAACGAGGCGCTGCCGCGTGCCTACGGCGATGCCGTGACCGAAAACGATCTCAAGGTGCTCGGGCAGCCTGACGTCGAGATCGGTGAGTTCTCTGACGGCGTGGCCCTGACGTTCACCGCAGAGGTCGACGTGCGCCCAGCGATCGAGATGCCTGACTTTGCCTCGCTCGAAGTCGAGGTCGAGGTGGCCGAGGTCGCCGACGCAGACATCGACGCTCAACTCGACGAGCTGCGTGAGCGCTTCGCGACACTCAAGCCGGTCGACCGCGGGACAACCACCGGCGACCTACTGTCACTGACCTTGGTGTCCACGAAGGACGGCGAGCCGGTCGAGGACCTGTCTGCGGCTGGGCTGACGTACGAAGCCGGCAGCGACGGTCTCCTGCCCGGTCTGGACGGGGCCATCGAGGGCCTCAAAGAGGGCGAGGACGCCACCTTCACCGTCACCCCCGAGACCGGTGACCTTGAGGGCCAGGAGGTTGAGGTCACGGTGACTGTCGTCTCGGTCCGGGAGCGCGAGCTTCCCGAGCTCGACGACGACTTCGCTCAGACGGTCAGTGAGTTCGACACTCTCGACGAGCTCAGGAACACCGTCCGCAGCGAGTTGGAGCCCCGTAAGAAGGTCGAGCAGCTGATGGCGGCGAGAGACGCTGTCCTCGCCGCACTGATCGAGGCCGTCGACGTTCCGCTTCCCGAAGGCGTAGTGGCCAGCACTCTGGCCGACCACTTTGGCGACGGACATGGTGACGACGACCATAAGGCCGAGTTCGAGACCCAGGTGCGCGAGTCACTGACTCGGGACCTTGTGCTCGACACCCTCGCTGATCGACAGGACGTCGAGGTCACCCAGGCGGAGGTCACCGAGTACCTGATCCGCCAGGCGCCGCAGTACGGAATGACGCCCGACCAGTTCGCCCAAGCCATCGCTCAGGCCGGTCAGGTCAGCGCGATCGTCGGCGACGTCCGGCGGTCAAAGGCGCTGTCGGTGGTCCTCGAAGAAGCCACCGTCCGTGACTCAGCAGGAGCCATTGTCGAGCTGTCTCCCACCCTTGATGGCGCAGACGACGTCGCGGATGTGCCGGACGCCGATGGCGTTTCCGAAGCCATCGCCGACGAGGCGCCGGCTGAGCCAACTGGCAAGCAGCAGCAGTAACTTTTCTCGGCACCTTTCTTCCGTCAGCGAACACCCCGGCACTTCGGATGGCGTCGGGGTGTTCCGACGTTAGGCTCGATGTACGTCCTTGATGTGAAAGGTGGACTCGTGACCGACAGCGCGATGACTGGACTTCCTCTGCGATACCCGGGGTTGTCCCTCCCCGAAGCGCGGGCCCCACAGGCCCAGCCAACCGGCTTCGACGACTCCGTCTACCAACGCCTACTGCGCGAGCGCATCATCTTCCTTGGCTCGCAGGTCGAAGACACCATCGCCAACGCGCTTTCGGCGCAGATGTTGCTCTTGGCGGCCGAAGACCCCGAGAAGGACATCTACCTCTACATCAACTCACCAGGGGGCTCAGTCTCGGCCGGGATGGCGATATACGACACCATGCAGTTCGTCCCGTGTGACGTCGCCACCGTCGCCATGGGTCTCGCGGCGTCGATGGGGCAGTTTCTGCTCTGCGCCGGCGCCGAGGGCAAGCGGTACGCCCTGCCGCACGCGCGGATCATGATGCACCAGCCGTCCGGCGGCATCGGCGGTACGGCGTCCGACATCAAGATCCAGGCAGAGCAGATGCTCTACACGAAGAAGAAGATGGCCGAGCTGATTGCGACGCACACCGGTCAGCCCCTTGACGCGATCGAGTCCGACTCGGACCGCGACCGCTGGTTCACTGCCGACCAGGCCAAGGAGTATGGCTTCGTTGACCACGTCGTCAGCCAGGCACGCGACGTCGCCGGTAGCGGCGGAACGAACGCCTAACTTCTCCACTCGCCACGACGACTCGACTTCGATGGAAGGACCCCACCACCGTGAGCACCCCCACCAGACTGTGGAGCGCCAGCCCCACTGTCCGTGATGTCAACCGCGCTGTTCCGCAGGCGCGCTACATCCTTCCGGAGTTCCGGGAGCGCACTGCTCAGGGTGAGCGGTTGCACAACCCGTACACCAAGCTCTTCGAAGAGCGGATCATCTTCCTCGGTGTGCAGATCGACGACGCGTCCGCCGACGACGTCATGGCGCAGCTGCTCTGCCTAGAGTCGATGGACCCTGACCGCGACATCTCGATCTACATCAACTCACCTGGTGGTTCGTACACGGCAATGACGGCGATCTACGACACGATGCAGTTCATCAAGCCTCACGTTCACACGGTCTGCCTCGGGCAGGCGGCGTCGGCAGCCGCAGTGCTGCTCGCGGCCGGAAGCGCTGGCAAGCGGTCTGCGCTGCCGCACTCGCGGATCCTTATCCACCAGCCGTACACCGAGGGTGGCGGCCAAGGATAGGCCATCCAGATCCGGCGGAAGGCGATCATGCGCATCCCCGAACAGTTGCACGCCTACGTTGCCATCCT
>JAJAYM010000150.1 GCA_027117675.1 Actinomycetes bacterium
CTCCTGGCGTCCGTGCCGGTCACCGTCGAGCCGGGGATCTATCTCCCTGGCCGTGGTGGGGTGCGGATCGAGGACACCGTCGTCGTCCACGCTGACCGCGTCGAGTCCCTCACCACGACAACCCGCGACCTACTGGTCGTCGGCTGAGCACTCCGCTCGGCCAGCACTGATCGAGGAGACGAACCCGCTGTGGCCACCACGAACGACCTCAAGAACGGTCTGGTCCTCAACCTTGATGGGGGCCTGTGGACGGTCATCGAGTTCCAACACGTCAAGCCGGGTAAAGGCGGCGCCTTCGTGCGCACCAAGCTGAAGAACGTGCTCTCCGGAAAGGTCGTCGACAAGACGTTCAACGCCGGGGTGAAAGTGGAGACGGCCAGCGTTGACAAGCGAGAGATGCAGTACCTGTACCAAGACGGCGAAGACTTCGTCTTCATGGACACCGCGTCCTACGACCAGTTGCACGTGCCAGGGCCGACGGTCGGGGCCGCCTCCCACTTCATGCTCGAGGGCCAGAACGCCACGGTGGCGATCCATCAGGGAACCGCCCTTTACGTCGAGCTTCCCGCCGCTGTTGAGCTCCAGATCACGTATACCGAGCCGGGTCTTCAGGGCGATCGATCCACCGGGGGCACCAAGCCGGCCACGCTGGAGACTGGATTTGAGGTAGGTGTCCCCCTCTTCATCACCCAGGGGGAGCGGATCCGGGTGGACACCCGCGATGGCAGCTACCTCGGTCGCGCCTGACCCGTGGGGGCCCGACACAAGGCACGCAAACGCGCACTCGACATTCTCTTCGAGGCCGACCAACGCGACGAACCCATCAGTGTCGTCATCACCGACCGGGCCGGACGCGGGGACGCTGCGACCAACGCGTACACCGAAGTGCTGGTCTCCGGTGTTGTCGACCACGCCGAAGAGATCGACGCGCTCATTGAGACCAACGCGATCGACTGGAGTCTGGATCGGATGCCTGCCGTCGACCGGGCACTCCTGCGCCTAGCCACCTACGAGTTGCGTTGGGGGCACGACATCGCACCCGCCGTGGCCATCGATGAAGCCGTAGAGCTGGCAAAGGAACTCTCGACCGACGAGTCGCCCGGATTCGTCAACGGCGTGCTCGGGCGAATCGCTACCGCCCCTCACTAGCCAAGAAGGACACCTTCACGCGCTCGGGGCGAACTTCCCCCACCCTCATGGCTGAGCGGGCGATGGGGTGCCCTGGGGATGCTGGGGTGCCCCGGGAGGGACTTGAACCCTCATGCCTTTCGGCAACGGATTTTGAATCCGCCGCGTCTGCCAATTCCGCCACCGGGGCCGCTTGCCGCCACCTTCCGGCGGGGCCCGGGAAGTCTACTGAGCAGGAGTCGTTGCCAAGCAGCGTGGGATCGGGGTCGGCAGGAGGCGAAACAGTGACAGAACGCCACCTCAAGGTCACGATGCCACAACGACCCGCACCAACATGACCTCCCTGGGCTGCGCTGATGGGTTGTGGCGACTAGTTTTCGATCATCAACCGGCCGAACGTGCCGGTCCCTGGGCCTTCTGGCCCGATCGGCAAGGAGTGATGAATGATTCGAGCAAACGCCACGTGGCGTCTGGTCGCCGTCGCTGGAGCCGCGGGCCTCGTGCTCGCTGCCTGCGGCGGCGCCGACACCCCCGACGACACGTCCACAGAACCAGCTGCGACGGGCACGCCGCTCTACGTCGTAGACGGGAACATCGGGAACGGCCCCTTGGGTGCGCTGGAGCCTGGCACGATGGAGGGCGTCAAGGGCACGCTTCCCGGCGCCGAGATCGACGGTGAGTTCAAGGAGCGTCTCAACGCCGTCGACCCCGAGCTGAAGAAGATCGGCTACTCCTACGCGCCAGAATCATACGACTCTGTCGTAACGATTGCGTTGGCTGCTGAGGCTGCGAAATCTGATGCCGGTGTCGACATGGCGAAGGAGATGCAAGAAGTAACCCTCAACGGAACCAAGTGCACGACGTTCGCTGAGTGCAGCAAGATGATCGCTGCCGGCGAAGACATCGACTACGACGGCAAGTCCGGACCGATCGAGCATGACTCGTTCGGCGACCCGACCTCCGCCTCGATCGGTATCTACCAGTACGACGCGAACAACACCGTTCCCGGCTACAACGCTGAGGGCGAAGCAATCGATTACATCGCCGACGAGATCGCCCCGACTGAGGGATCGCCTCCGGCATTCACCGACACCAAGAACGATGGCGCTGACGGCGTGCTTCAGATCGGTGGCTATCTGCCACTGACCGGATCGCTGGCGTCCCTCGGCCCGCCCGAGGTCGCTGCCGTAGAACTCGCCATCGACGAGATCAACGACGAAGGCGGCGTGCTCGGCCAGTCGATCGAGTGGTTCCCAGGTGACTCCAGTGACTCCGCGAACTTCGAGAAGGGCACGCAGACGATCCAGGGGCACATCACTAAGGGCGTCGACGCCATCGTTGGCGCAGCGTCGTCCAGCGTGACCCTGAACACCGTGAAACTGGTGACCGATGCAGGCATTCTGCAGATGTCGCCGGCTGCCACGTCGCCTGACCTGACAACGGTCAAGGATGGCGGCTTGCTCTGGCGAGTAGCACCGTCCGACGTACTGCAAGGTCGGATCCTGGCGAACCTGCTGCTCGAGGACGGTCACACCAACGTGGCAATCCTTTCGCTACAGGATGCGTACGGTGAGGGCCTCGCGAAGTACACCACTCTTCCGTTCGAAGAGGGTGGCGGCAACATGGTGACCGAAGAGGACACCGAGGAGCAGGCGATCTTCTACGACCCGACCGCGCAGTCCTTCAGCGCTGAGGTCAGCGAGATCGAAGCCCTTGACCCAGATGCGATCGTGCTGATCGGGTTCGACGAGTCGGCGAAGGTTGTCGACGAGCTCGTCAAGCAGGGCATCGGTCCGAACAGCGAGTGACCGAGTAGCGAACGATCAGAAGGGGCCCGGCTCACGCCAGGCCCCTTCTGCATGTCGTGAGGGTGACGGAACGGCCTGCCGAGTGAGGCTCAGGCCTGGGCGAGGGTCCCGAGGTAGAGCTCAATCACCTTGGGGTCCTTGAGCAGCGAGGCACCGGTGCCCGTGTAGGCGTTGCGGCCCTGGTCAAGGACGTAGCCGCGGTCGCAGATCTGCAGGCAGCGGCTCGCGTTCTGCTCAACCATGATGACCGTGACACCCGCGGTGTTGATCTGCTTGGTCCTGATGAAGACGTCGTCCTGGAGGACGGGGGAGAGGCCAGCGGACGGCTCGTCGAGCAAGATCACCGACGGGTCCATCATCAGCGCCCGGCTCATGGCCACCATCTGGCGCTCACCGCCGGAGAGCGATCCGGCCGGTTGCTTGCGGCGGTCGGCCAGCGCGGGGAACAGTGAGGCGACAAACTCGAAGCGCTCCTTGAACTTTGATGGGGCCTGGAACGCCCCCATCTGCAGGTTCTCCTCGATCGTCAGGCTCGGAAAGACGTTGTTGTTCTGGGGGACGAACCCGATGCCCTGGCTGACCAGCTTGTTCGGCTTGACGTTGGTGATGTCCTCGCCATCCAGCGTCACGCTGCCGGATCGAACGTTGACCAGACCGAAGAGAGCCTTGAGCAGGGTCGACTTTCCTGCCCCGTTCGGGCCGATGATGCCCACCAACTCGCCGCGCTTGGCGTAGAGGTCACAGCCGTTGAGGATATTCACACCGGGCACGTAACCGGCGATGATATCGTCGGCCACCACCAGTGAGTCGGCGGCGCCTTCGAGGTGGGCGGATCGGTCGATCGGCGTCGAACCGCTGTCTCGGTCGCGGAGCAGCTCAGCCTCCGCGCGGTTCTTCTCACCGGGTGAGGGAGTGAAGTCGCTCACAACGCGTCCTTAGGGCTGGAGGTTGGTCCGGCGGTGTCGAGGAGCTCGGGGGCGTCGATGCCCTCTTCCTTCACGATCTCGGCGAGGGAGAGGTCGTGGTGCGCGCCGAGGTAGGCGTCGATGACCCGCTGGTCGGCCATCACCTCGAGGGGCGGTCCTTCGGCGATCACAGCCCCTTGCGCCATCACGATGACCCAGTCGGAGATGTCGCGGACCATGTCCATGTCGTGCTCGACGAAGAGGACGGTCACGCCTTGCTCGCGGAGGTCCTTGACGTGGCCGAGGAGCGACTGGGTCAGCGCAGGGTTCACGCCAGCCATTGGCTCGTCCAGCATGACGAGCTCAGGTTCGACCATGAGCGCGCGGGCCATCTCGAGCAACTTCCGCTGGCCACCGGAGAGCGAGCCAGCGAAGTCTTCGCGCTTGGCATCTAGGTTGAAGCGAGCCAGAAGATCGTTGGCGCGTTCAGTGATCTCACGCTCCTGCCCGCGCCACAGGGCCGGTATGAGTCCGATGAAGAGCCGCTCTCCCCGTTGGCTGGTGGCACCGAGGCGCATGTTCTCGATGACGGTGAGCTTGGAGAGCACCTTGGTGAGCTGGAAGGTTCGCACCATGCCCATCCGGGCCACCTTGTACGGAGCGACCCCGTTCAACGGCTTCTCATTGAACGACCAGGTGCCCTCATCGGGTTTGTCGAACCCGGTCAAGAGGTTGAAGAAGGTGGTCTTGCCGGCCCCGTTTGGCCCGATGAGCGCGGTGATCGCGCCTCGCTGAACTTCGACGTGGTCGACGTTGACGGCTGTGAGTCCCCCGAATCGACGTGTGACGCCATCGGCGATGAGAACCGGGTCGGGCTTCGCGGCGCCGGGCTCTCTGGGGACGTCGGTAAGGGCGGCGGTAGCCGCCTCCTTGCGTGACGTCGCGACCGGCGTTGCTGGGGTGTCAGCGGGCATCGAGTGCGATCTCCCTCCGGTCTCCGAGGATTCCTTGTGGACGGTAGATCATCAGCAGCATGAGTCCGACACCCACCAGCACAAGTCGCACCTGAGCCGTTTGGCTGCTGTCCAGGAAGCTGATGTAGTCGGCCCTGACTGCTTCGTTCAGAGCGACAGCTACGAACTGGAAGATAAAGCCGAAGAGGATGGCGCCCAAAATAGGCCCGGCTACCCGTGCGGCGCCACCCAAGATCAGGATGGTGTAGATGGCAAAGGTAAGCGCGGTGGCGTAGATGTCGGGCGAGACTGCGTTGAAG
>JAJAYM010000151.1 GCA_027117675.1 Actinomycetes bacterium
CCGGGAACGTCTCCGGTCGTGTGCCCGGTCGGGACCTGTTCGTGATCAAGCCGTCCGGTGTCGCCTATGACCAGCTCGACGCGGACAGTATGATCGTGTGCGATCTCAACGGGCTCAAGCGCATCAATGATGAGCAAGGCCACGACGCCGGAGACCGGGCATTGATCAGGTTTGCGGGCATGTTGGGCTCTGCTGCGGCAGGTCTACCGGGCGC
Source organism: Actinomycetes bacterium (assembly GCA_027117675.1). Classification (GTDB taxonomy): domain Bacteria; phylum Actinomycetota; class Actinomycetes; order JAHEKZ01; family JAHEKZ01; genus JAHEKZ01. Next base: position 215 of record JAJAYM010000151.1, read on the forward strand.
CATCGCGGCCAGGCTGGGTGGTGACGAGTTCTGCATCGTGACGTCCGGAGTCTCGGCCGACCAGGTCGTCGAGGCCGCCAGCGAACTCTGCCGACTTGTGCTGCGCTCCCCCTTGGAGGGTGTCTCCTGCGGTGTGGCGTCGACCGACGACGATGTGGGGGACGTGGAGACGGCTGGACGCCTCTTCCGACTTGCGGATGCGGCGCAGTACCGGGCCAAGCGAAGCCAGTCGACGATCCCGATCGTTGCTGGCCGCGGCCTACCGGAAGGTGTCGCTGCTCATCAGGCGGCCGGGGTCTCCGTCACGGCCGGTGAGCGTCGGATGTTCCGCGGCCGTGACCTCTCAGACACCGCCCGCCTGCTTCGTGGCGGGATGACGTCTCTCGATGACGCCCGTGACCGGGGCGTAGAGGACCGACTGATCGTGGTCGCCGAAGAAGTGTCCGAACAGTGTCACCCGCTTGGCTGGTGGATTTCGACAGCCGACCTGGAGCAGGGGTTGGTGCGCACTGTCCGGCATGCCATCCACCGTGATCCCTCACGTCCTGGCGAAGAACTCACCTCCGATGTCGGGAACGAGTACCGCCTGGCCGACTACCCGCAGACTGCTTATGCCCTGGGCGGTCATGTTGTCGCCCTTCATGCTGGCGACCCAGACACTGATCCCGCCGAGCTGGCCATGCTCGATGGCATTGGGGCGAGCACGCTGCTGATGGCGGGCATCACCGACCGCAGCGGGAACGGTTGGCTCCTGGAAATCATCGGTGACGCCATGAGTGCCCCGATGGCCGACTACGAGCTCACGCTCCGTGCGCTCATGGCGTTGGCGGCGCTTGAGGCCGCACCCCCGCGCTGAAGGCCGGGCTCGTCAGTACGGTGATCGGATGTCGGACCTCTCGCCTGTCTCCTCCACGCGCACTCCGCTGGTCGCCGCCGTGCTGCGACGGCGGCTCGTACTGCCTGATCGACTGTGGACGTCTTTGGAGGTCGCCGACACCGTCGGGTCGAGCAACGTAGCTCTCGCGCAGAAGGCCAAGGCAGCAGCACCCGCAGGAGCGGTGCTGGTCGCTGAAGAGCAGACAGCCGGGCAGGGACGACGGGGGCGCGGATGGTCTGCGCCGCAGTACTCGTCGGTCATGGTGAGTGTCTTGGTTCGGCCTGGGGCCGAGCCCGCTAGGTGGGGTTGGATTCCATTGTTGACAGCCGTCGCCATCGTGGATGCGTTACAGGAGCTCGACGTCCACGCCACGGTGAAGTGGCCCAACGATGTGCTGGTCGAGGACCGCAAGATCGCTGGCGTGCTCTGCGAGGTGGTACCAACGCCAGGGGGAAGTGCGGTGGTCGTTGGGTGGGGGATCAACGTCGACCAACAGGCCGCTGAGCTTCCGGTGGAGTCTGCGACATCTGTTCGATTAGAAGGCGGCTCGCTCGACCGTGCCACTCTGATCCTGGGCGTCCTTGATGCGTGGGAGTCGTGGTACCGCCGCTGGCTCGCCGACGACGCCACACTCCGGGAAACCTACGTACGTTACTCCAGCACCCTGGGTCAGGAGGTACGTCTGGATCTGCCCGACGGTCGTCTGCTTCGAGGCACGGCCACATCGATCGACGTGCGTGGAGGTCTGGTGGTGATGGCCGAGGGCCAAGAGCACGTCGTGCCAGCGGCCGATGTCGTGCACGTGCGTCCTGACCAGGATTGAACCGACAGATGGCTGCGCTGCCCAACACTGTCTGTCACCATGCTCCCATGACCTATCCCGCAAAGTTGTTGACCGCCGGCGAGACCGTTGTTTACGACATGCGTCCGCACTGGCGGATCCTCTTCTTCCCTGCAGTCGCGCTGGTGCTGTTGGTGTTTGGCACGGTGTTTCTGCTGGCCAATGTGCCCACGGATTGGGACTGGGCACGATGGGTGGTGCTCGGCGTTGCCGCCGTGGTGCTGGTCATCTGGGTGATCAAACCGGTGATCGAGTGGGCGACGTCGCAGTACGTCATCACTAATCGTCGGGTCATCATCCGTTCGGGAATCATCGCTCGGCAAGGCCGCGACATGCCCCTCGCGCGCGTCAACGACGTCCACTTCAGTTATGGCGTGATCGACCGGATGCTGGGATGTGGTGACCTGATCGTCGAGTCCGCCGGTGAAACGGGGCGGCTGCTGATCGCCGCGGTTCCCGAGGTCGAGTTGATCCAGCGTGAAATTTTCCGACTGCACGAGGAAGACGACCTCAGGCGCCGACAGGAAGGCGACTGACCGGGATGCGTCGACCGCCTAAGGTGACCCCGTGACCGTCGTGCTGCTTGCTGAAGACGACGCGGCGATCAGCGAGCCCCTGGCGCGCGCGCTTCGGCGTCAGGGGTATCACGTCCAACTGGCTGGCAACGGGCGGGACGCGCTGCGTGGAGCGAGAGTGAGTGATCTCGTGGTCCTCGACCTTGGCCTACCAGGA
>JAJAYM010000152.1 GCA_027117675.1 Actinomycetes bacterium
ACCGCTGGTGGTGCTGTCCGTTCCTACCGCTTTCTTCGGCGCTAGCGCGCTGAACGCCGCGTGGCTTCCGTCTTGGATCCAGCCGACGGCCACCGAGCCATTGAGCGCATTTGAGGCTTTGACTCCCGAACTGGGCACCGTTGTGCTGTCGGCATTCGCAATCGCAGTAGGCGTGACTGTGACTTTGGCTGTTCGCACACGTGAGGCAGTTGCCGCCGGCAGCGCAGGCTTCGTAGCCGGGGGGTTCGGTGTCGACGTTGCATACGAAAGACTGGTCGTTGAACCATTCCACCTTCTCGTTCGTTGGGTCACCGCGTTCGATCGGTCGGTGATCCAACGAAGTGTCGCGGAAGTCGGTACGGGAACTCAGCGGGCGAGTGCGCTGCTGCAGCGCCCCTACCGAGGTGACGTCCAGCGCTACGTATCTACCGCAGTTACTGCGGTGATCGTCGGTGTTGTGATTATGCTCGTGGCGGTCGCCACGTGACCTCGGCATGGTTGCTTCCTGGCCTGCTTGCCATCCCGTTTCTCGGTGCGCTGGTGATGTTGCTTGCTGGGCAACGGGCAGAGCGTTGGGCTACCTGGTTTGGCGTCATCGTGCAGTCGCTAGGACTGCTACTGACGCTGGTTGTCTTGTCCCAGTTCAGGCATTCCCAGTCCGCCTCGATGCAGCTGGTCGTCGAAGCTGAATGGATCCCCGAGCTGCTCGTTGACTTCAGGATCGGTGTCGACGGAATTTCGCTTCCCCTGGTTACGCTGACCTCCCTTCTGGGGTGGTGTTCCGCCGTGTACACCGTGCGACGAGTGCCAACGCCTGGACGCGGGCGGGCATTCGTCGGGCTTCTCCTACTGCTGCAGGTCGGCATGCTCGGCACGTTCATGGCGCTCGACCTGATCCTCTTCTTTCTCTTCTTCGAAGTCGTCCTGGCGCCCATGTGGTTCCTGATCGCCTTCTGGGGTGGCGGTGAACGGCGTCGCGCTGCTAACACCTTCATTCTCTATACGGTGCTTGGCTCGATTGTCATGCTGCTGGGCTTCCTAGTCGTCATGGTTGAGACCGGTTCGGCTGATATGGTGGTGTTGGCGAGCGGCCTGGGCGCGGAGATGTCGGGCGGCGCACAGTTAGCCGCGGCGCTCCTGATCCTCGGTGGCCTGGCGGTGAAGACGCCGATGTGGCCACTGCACACCTGGCTTCCGGACGCACACACTGCGGCACCGACTGTCGGTTCGGTGTTGCTCGCCGGCGTCCTGTTGAAGATGGGTACCTACGGGATGGTACGTATCGTCGTTCCGACGCTGCCGGACGCGATGGTCAGCATCGCTCCCTACCTCGCAGCTTTTGCGGTAGTCGGCATTCTCTACGGAGCCCTCGCCAGCTATGGGCAGGACGACTTGAAGCGTGTCATCGCGTTCTCCTCTGTCGGCCACATGGGGTTCGTCCTGCTCGGCATCTCGACTCTCTCGGTGGTCGGGATCAATGCCGCCCTCTTCGGCAACCTGGCCCATGGACTGATCACCGGTCTGCTCTTCTTCGTGGTCGGTGGCATCAAGGAGCGGACAGGGACCACTGTCTTGGCTGGTCTGCCGCGCGGCTTGTACTCCGCGGCGCCGCGACTGGGCTTCCTACTCGGCTTCGCGGCTGTCGCCAGCCTCGGAATGCCAGGCCTTGCTGGATTCTGGGGAGAGTTTCTGGCGCTCGTGGGCGCTTACCACCCACTCGTACCCGAGCTCACGTTCTACCGAGCCATGCTCGTGCTGGCTGCGGTCGGCATGGTGCTTGCCGCCGCCTACTTCCTCAAGGTGTTGAGACGTGTAGGCCAGGGGTCGGCATCTGAGGCGCAGCTGGAAGACATCGAAGCCGACGAATGGCTCGCCTGGACGCCACTCGTGGTGCTCATCGTGGTTCTCGGGATCGCCCCATTCCTTGTCGTCGAAATGACCGACCCAGCCGTTCGCGTCGTGGTGGAGTCCGTGGCTGGAGCGTTGCCGTGAGCATCCAGTCGATCGATCTCCTCACACTTGCCCCCACTGTTGTGGTGGCGCTCGGTGCACTGGCAGCTCTCGTCATCGAGTTGGTTACGGGACGCGGCCAAGCAGCAGTGGGCGTCGGCCTCGCTGCGTTAGCGACAGCTGTACCCCTCGCCCTTCTGGCCAGCGGCGAGCAGACCCTGTGCAACGGCGTCGAAAACTCATGCGGCTATGTGGTTTCACCGCTCGCCGTCGCGCTGCAGGTCATCGTGTTGGCAGGAACAATCGTGGTGCTGCTCATGGCGTCGTCGGACGTGGCCGACGGCACCGTCCCGGGCGGCGAGTTCGTCTTTCTCATCCTGTGCTCGGCATCGGGCGCGGTTCTTGTTCCAGCAACCAACGACCTGGTCACTTTAATCGTCGCACTGGAGGTCGTTTCGTTACCCACATTCGCGCTTGTTGCGCTTCGGCGCGGTGAACCGAGGGCTGTCGAGGCAGCGCTGAAGGCATTCATCTTCTCGATCGTCTCTGTCGCGGTCTCGCTGTACGGCATCTCGCTGCTGTACGGCACGACGGGTGCGGTTGCTTTCGACCAATTGGCAGCTGTCGCCGCGTTGACCGACCCCACCCCGCTTGGTACCGCCGGGCTGGTGATGCTCCTGGCGGTGATCGGATTCAAGATCGCGGCGGTGCCCTTTCACGCGTGGGCTCCGGACACGTACGAAGGCGCGACGGTCCCGGTGGCCGCCTACCTCTCGGTGGTCTCCAAGACGGCCGGGTTCGGGGCGCTCCTACTGGTCACCTGGACCTTCGCGGGCTGGAGCGAGGTATGGGCTCCGGTCGTTGCGGTTCTTGCCGTGTTGACGATGTTGGTTGGCAACGTGGTCGCGCTCCGACAGCGTCGGGCCGTGCGCCTGTTGGCGTGGTCGTCGATCGCTCAGGCTGGCTACCTGCTCGTCCCACTGGCAGCCGTGTCGGGATCTGTGGTGTGGGGG
>JAJAYM010000153.1 GCA_027117675.1 Actinomycetes bacterium
ACGGGAACCTCCGTACCGATCACGTAGCGAGGCGCACCACCAACCTCGGCAGCCGCCCGCTCGGCGACGACGGCAAGGCGCGCCGCCCGCTCGGCAACCAGCGCCGGTGATAGCGCACCGGGTGGATCGTCGCTGCAACGGATGGAGGTGTCGAGGTGGATCTTGGTGAATCCAGCCGTGACGAAGGCCCGCACCAACTCCTCGGACTTCGCCATCGCCGTCTCGGCCGACAAATGCTTCCACGGGTTCGGCCCGAGATGATCGCCACCCAACACGAGTCGCTGCTCGGGTAGGCCGTATCGCTTCGCGAGGGCGCCGACCTGGTCTCCGAAGTCACTCGGGCGCAGTCCGGTGTAGCCGCCGTCCTGATTGACCTGGTTACACGTCGCCTCGATGAGGACCAAGTGCTCGCCGTCGACGCCGTGGCGGATCGTCTCGTCCAACACCAAGGGGTGCGCGGAGCAAATCGATGCGACGCCGTCGGGTCGCCCGGCTTGATGAGCCGCAACCAGCGCGTCCAACGCATGCTCGCTCATGACCCATCCCTGCCAAAATTTTCGACGGGCACCGAGCGCAGCCACGCGTTGACGTCGTCAAGCCCTGGCTGGGCAGCGGTGCCTCCTGAACCACCCGTCGACAGGGTCCCAGCGATCACCGCCATCGCCAGCGATGTGCCAGGGTCGCGCCCATGCAACTGCCCCGCGAGCATCCCGGCGTTGAAGGTGTCACCGGCGCCAACTGCGTCGACATACTCCACCGGTGGAGTGCGCACTACGCGATAACTGGCTCCAGCTATCGCCGCCTCTCCCCCTCGCTCACCACGCTTGACCGCAACATCACAGCCGTACTCGCCGACGACCTCAATGGCTCGGTCGAGGATCGGCGAGCGTGCGATCGCCGTGAGCTCGGCCTCGTTCGGAAGAAAGAGGTCAGTTTCGGTGAGCAGTTCGGCCAGGTCCCACCTCTGCTGCGGGTCCCAGTTGGTGTCCAACGACGTCGTCACTCTGGCGACGCGCACTCGGCCGAAGTAGCCCGGCAGAGCATCGCGGTACTCCTGCGCCATCAAGTAGTAGGACGAAGCGTGGACGTGCCGCGCCAGTCGGTCGGGCAGCGCGGACAGGTCGTCAGCCGATAGCGATGAGATGGTGCCAGCGGCGGTGAGCACCGCTCGGTCGTCACCACGGTTGAGAATCACCGACATGCCGGTGGGAGTTGTCCGATCGACTCGCAGGTACTGCAGATCGACGCCGGCCTCAGCCAGTCGCACCACCATCAGCTGACCAATGTCATCAGCACCGACCACGCTGCACAGTCCAACGCGCAACCCCAGCCGCGCCGCACCTACGGCGGTGATTGCGGCCGAGCCGCCCATCACCAAGGACGCGCTGTCGACCAGTTGCTCGACCTGGCCGAACTGCGGCGTCAGCCCTGGCGCAGTGACGATGACGTCAGGGTTGACGTCGCCAACGACCAAGAGATCGAGCTCAGACACGGGGCTCCTCGTCAGTGCAGGTAGCTTGGCAGGTGTTCGCGCTGGGCGGCCACCATCTCGTCGAACATATCCCGGATCTGCTGCAGCTCGCAGGCAGCTGACGTCAGCGGGTCGAGCATCAAGGCGTGCACAGCCGCCTCGCGGTCCTGCTCGAGAATCGAGGTCACTGCGAGGTCGTTGAACTCCTGATGGCGACGCACGCACGACGCCAGGTGCTCCGGAAGCGATCCGAAGTGCCGTGGATGAATGCCGGACGAGTCGACGGTCGCCGCGACCTCAACAACGTTGTTCTGATGCAGGTTGTCGACCAGCCCGGTGTTGGCTGTGGTGACGTAGACCCTTGTCGGCGTTCCCGAGACCATCGCCTCCACGATCTGCGAGGGATACTCACCCCCGCGTTCCATGGGGAAGTCGCGCTCTCCCGCTAGGACGGCTCGCAGCATCTCATCGTTCTCGCGCCGCCACGTCGGCCAATTGTGTGCGTAAAAGCCGGACTCGCCGATGTACTCCTTACCCGTCCACTTCTTCACCACTTCTGGATGGGTCCGGAAGTACGGCAGGTACTCAGACACGTGCCCGCTGCTCTCGGTGGGGAAGGCGCCGAACTGGTACATCAACTCGAACCTGACCGGGTCTTGCTCGAAGACGTCACCGATGCGACCCCGCTCGCGAAGCAGAGGGTAGAGGTCTTCACCCCTGCGGCTCAGGCTGGTCAACCACGCCAGGTGATTCACTCCTGCGGCTTCGAACTCGATCTCGGCCTTGTCGATCTCGAGGTAGTCGGCCAGGTTCTCCACCGTGTAGTGCACCGAGTGGCACATCCCCCAGACCGGAATGTTGGCTGCCCGCGACGCGGCTAAAATCGTCATCGACATCGGGTTGGTGTGGTTGAGCACCAGTGCGTCCGGGCAGAGTCGCTCGACGTCAGCAATGATCTGCAGGAACGACGGGATGGTTCGCAGCGACTTGAAAAGGCCCCCAGGGCCGATGGTGTCGCCGATGCACTGGTCGACGCCGTACTTCATCGGGATGTCGTAGTCGAAGTCAAC
>JAJAYM010000154.1 GCA_027117675.1 Actinomycetes bacterium
GGCTCACCAAGCGGTTCGGCAACTTCACCGCGGTGGACGGGATTGACCTGGATATTCCGGCCGGTGAGTTCTTCTCGCTCTTGGGCCCGTCCGGTTGTGGAAAGACGACGACGCTACGGATGGTGGCCGGGTTCGAAGAGCCTGACGTGGGTGAGGTGCGCCTTGATGGCCACGATATGTCCCGGACGGATCCTGCAAAGCGTCCCGTGAACACGGTCTTCCAGAGTTACGCGCTCTTTCCACACCTGCGGATCAGTGACAACGTTGCCTTTGGGTTGCGGCGCCAGAAGGTGTCGCGCAGTGAGGTGCGGAGTCGCGTCGGCGAGGCGCTTGAGCTCGTGCAGCTGAGTCAGTACGCGAACCGCAAGCCGAGCCAGCTTTCGGGTGGCCAGCAGCAACGGGTAGCCCTAGCGCGAGCACTGGTTCTCAGGCCCTCGGTGCTACTTCTGGACGAGCCATTGGGTGCCCTAGACGCCAAGCTGCGGCGGCAGCTGCAGGTCGAGCTGAAGCAATTGCAGGAGCAGGTGGGAATCACGTTTCTGTACGTCACGCATGACCAAGAAGAGGCACTCACCATGAGTGATCGACTCGCAGTGATGAATGCCGGCCGGGTGGAGCAGGCGGGGCGACCCCGGGACATGTACGAGGAGCCAGAGACGGCCTACGTCGCGGATTTCCTTGGCCTTTCCAACTTGATGAAGGCAAGGATCACCGGCGGGCCGGGGTCCCGCTCGGCTGTGCACCTGAGCGACGATTTCACGCTGACCGCCGATGCGGGAGACCTGGCGCTGCGCGGTGAGGCGACAGTGACGATCCGTCCGGAGCGCGTGGTGCTGGAGCCGGCGGGAACGAAAGGCGAGAACCGGATACCTGGCATGGTCACGCGGACGGTCTACCTTGGCGCGGCACAACAGGTCCATGTTCAGCTGGCGTCCGAGCACACCCTGCTGGTGCTCTCTTCGCACCAGGGCGACGAGCCGGCGGCTCAGCTGCCACCGGGGACGGCGGTCACGTGCTACCTGCCAGCAGCCGCGGTCCGGGTGCTGCGCCCGTCAGTTGGCTCTTTTCCCACGCAATCGAAGTCTGCTGTCCCAACCACGTGAGCCCGCGGTTCTGGTCACGAGGTGCGGCAGCAGCCGTGTTCGCCGGTGGGCTTGTGTTGCTCTCCGGTTGTGGAGGCGAACCGAGCGGGGAGTCCGCGCAGGGCAACACCATCGAGGCGGCACTCAGCCCCGGTGAGCGACGGGATGTGGTGGACCTCGCTGTCAGAGCGGAGCAGCTGCCGCCGCTGCGAAGGACCACAGCTCTGCTCTCGGGCGATGACGTCGTCGCGCAGGCAGGCCTTCCCGACCTGGAGCAGACGCTCGACGCCGCTGGATTCAGGGGGGGCGTGAAGGTCGAGTTTCGGGGCATTTCCCCGCGGCTCACCGGCGTGGAGAGCCAGGTCCTTGCGTTCTCGTCACAAGAGGGGGCCGCAGTCTTCACCGAGTACCTGGCGCAGCATGCCGCCGCGTTCTTCGGTGACCCCATCGAGGTGGCACCCATCGTCGTCGGTGGCCGAGATGGCTGGCGCATCGACCCTCCCGTTTGCGACTGCGCCGGCGCTCAGCCTCTCAGCGCCGGTGCTGTGCAGGTGGGGACCAAAGTTGTTGTTCTCCAGATCACTGGACCGAAGGCGGATCCGAAGATGGTGCAGAACCTCTTGGCGGCGTCGTTGAACACGAACCCGTAGGTAGCCCGAAGGAGAAGTGCGGGGTCAGGTGATCGACGCGTGATAGATGCTCTCGATCGACGACCCCAACGTTGCGTTGAACTCGTCGTCGCTCTGCTTCGCGGAGAGCCCCTCGGTAAGAGCGCGCGAGAAGCTGGCGATCACGCCGTGGTTCTCAGCCAGCTTCGCATTGGCGTCGTCGCGGGCGTAGCCACCTGAGAGTGCCACCACGCGAACGACCCTGGGATGCGCCACAAGGCCGGCATAGAAGTCGGGGCTGTTCGGCAGGGTGAGCTTCAACATGACGTTCTCTTGTTCGGCAAGTGCATCGAGCTGCGTGGTGATCTCTGCCTTCAGCAGCACCTCAGCCTGGCCCTTATCCGGGCTGTGAATGTCTACCTCTGGCTCGATGATCGGGACGAGCCCCGCGGCGCTGATGCGACGTCCGATCTCAAACTGCTGGGCGACGATGTCACGGACGCCCGCAGCGTCTGCCCGCTTGACGACTGAGCGCATCTTGGTGCCGAAGACTCCGTGTGAGGCCGACCGCTGCAGCAGGTCGTCGAGGCCGGGAATGGGCTTCATCAGCTGGACGCCGTCCGCCTCGTTCGCCAGGCCTTTGTCGACCTTGGTGAAGGGGACTACGCCCTTCTTGTTCCAGAGGTACTCGGCCGACCCCATGCCTTCGACCTGACGTTCCATCGTCATTTCGAAGAGGATGGCGCCGAGCACGCGCTCGCCGGAGAAGGCTGGACTGGTCATGATGCGACTGCGCATCTGATGCATGAGATCGAACATCGCGCCGTCGCCGGAGTACTCCGACTCGTCGACCCCATAGAGCTTGAGCGCTTTCGGTGTGCTTCCACCGCTCTGGTCGAGCGCCGCGATGAAGCCGTTTCCGCTCTTCATCTTCTGCAGCATCTGGTCGTTCACGGTCGGCCTCCTGTATCGCTCTTATACACGTGTGTACGCCCTCAGGAGCCTATCGAGGGTTCAAAACGATGGTCCACATGGTGGCCATGGTTCCCACCTGAGAGGCGATCGCGGTCAAGCCTCCGTAGGTTGTGGTTCCGACCGGTCCGCCGGAGTCCGCCGCGAGTGCGGTCGTGCGACCAGTGCTCGTGGTGCCCTGGTACTGGCGCACGCTGACCCCGCCTGGCGCCGTCCATCCAGTGGTCGACGAGGACTTGTTCGACCAGAGTGAGACGGCCCACGAGCCGGGAGCGCTGGTCGTTACGGGGGTGCGGTGGCCCGCAGTCTTACTCAGCTCAGCGGCGGAGGCGACACTCCCGATCGGCGTTGTGGCGCTCGTTCCGGAATAGGCCAGGAGCTGGGCCACGATCTTCGTGCTCCCCGACGAACTCACTCGTACCAGGGCTCCGGCGTCGCCGGGCAGGGCGGCCCTCGTCCAGAGGCGCGACTGCATTGACTCATCGACCTGGCGGCCGAGGTCTTGCCAGCCCGTTGGGGCGGTCAGTGCGATGTCCGAGCGGTTGGCTGTCACCGACAGGAGCATCGTGTCGCCGGGTTGGACGGTAGCTGGAACGCGGGGGAACGCCGATGTGGCGTTCACCGCGACACCGGTCGCACCGCGGAAGGTGATGGGATTGACGGGTGCAAGGGTCACCTCGAGAGTCACCGTGGCGGTGTCGACCGCACCGAGTACGTCGCGAGCCTCGACGGTGACCTGATACGTCCCAGGTTGGACGTAGGTGTGCTCGACGCTCGATCCTTCCGCCTGTGTCCCGTCGCCTAGATCCCACGTGTAGGTGAGGGCGTCCCCTTCCGGGTCCCAGGACATCGACGCGTCAAAGGTGCACACCAGGTCGGTGCAGGTCGCTGTGTTCGGGACTGCTGCTGGCGGTCGATTGACGATCGGGCCGATCGGGACGACCTGTTCGAGCGGAACAAGTTTGAAGTTCTGGTTGCCCGACGTCCCGGGGGCGGTGTTGGTGTTGTCTTGGCAGACGAAGACTCCTGAGGGGAGGGTGGCGCCTAGGTCGCCGGCCCACCCGGCGATGCCGTCGGTGCGGCCACACCCATCGGTGTCGGCGCCCGACACCACCGAGAACGAATGGACGAAGGCGTTCGAGCCCGCGCGTTCGTAGGCTGCGTAGTAGTTCGCGCCGTCCGATCCTGCTTGGGCGGAGGCAATCAGGTAGCCCTCGCCAGTCGCGTTGCTGACGAGTGTCAGGCCCTCGATGTCCGGAGCCAGGCGTCCGCCGTTACTGACCACGCGGTCGACGGCGACGCGGTCGTTAGCCGACGTTCCCTCGGTGGGCTCGGCGCCGTAGCGCCAAAGGGCAACGTCCTCTTCGGCCAGGTAGAGCCTGCCGAGCTCGTCGTCGGCAACGCAGCCCTCAACCTCGGACCCGACCGACCACTGTCGGACGAGGGAGGCATTGACGAGTCCGTCAGAGTCACCGTCGCTCAGGACGTATTGCGCGACCGTGCCGGCACGGCTGATGACGAACGCGTGGGTGCTTCCGGTCTCTGCGCTGCGGTAGAGACAGACACCTTCGCCACCGGTGGGCACTCCAATACTCCCTGCGCCGGAGTCAGTGATATTGCTGAGCTGCCGCGTATCGGGGTCGATGGTGTAAAGGCGGAGACCTGCCCGGTAGACCGCGACGACGTCGCGCGTCTGGCCGCCGATGTTCACCCCGGTGCGAACGTCGACGTTTCCGAAGAAGCCCTCTTCGATCCGCTGGATCAGTTGTCCTTGCATGTCGTACACGTCGAGCGCGCCCCC
>JAJAYM010000155.1 GCA_027117675.1 Actinomycetes bacterium
AGGGATCGGCGAGCTCACCCTCGACCTACGCCGGCTCGACCTCACCGAACCGGTCGAGATTGACGCCTCTCTCGGAGCCGGCGAGCTGAGGGTGTTGCTCCCCGCGGACGTGGCCGTCACCATGACCGCCGATGTTGCGGTGGGCACGATCGAAGTTCCCGGCGAGCGAACACTCGACGGCGTCGACGTGAGCCGCACGTGGGAACGCCCGGCGATCGAGACGTTCACAAGTGGCTCCCTCGACTTGATGCTGAGCACCGGACTCGGCCAGGTCACCCTGATCGACGACACCCTGGAGGTAGTGCGATGAAACGCCACCCGTTCGACCTGACGTCCCTCATCTTCGGAATCGTCTTTGGTGGTGCCGCCACGGTCTACCTGCTGGCCGACCAACTCGCGTGGGAGATTAGTGGTCGCTGGGTGCTGCCGGTTGCCCTCATCGCGTTGGGCGTTGCGGGGATCGCCGGTGCCGTCAGTGGCCTACGCCCGAGTTCTCCGAACGCTACAGCGGACCCCGACCCAGTGAGCGACACTTCCAACTGAACGCTACGACGTACCGGCGAACTGCAACCCTCGGGACGCAATAGGCGTGAGGCGCAGCGTGCGCACCTCGTCGAGTGGGTACCAGGTGGGTGAGTCCGAACTACCGTCCTCGTCGATCACCGTGAGTGGGCCATCACTGTCGACCGTTACCCGATACAGGATCCGCACCGCGTGGTATCGCTCGAGGACCTCTTGGTCGAGGTAGTGCTCGCGGAAGTGGGAGTCGACATCGAGGAGCTCGACCACTCGACCCCGTAGCCCGGTCTCTTCGTAGAGCTCACGGACGACGGCGTCCGTCGGGTGCTCGCCATGATCGATACCGCCGCCGGGAAGCGACCATGCACCGGCGGCTGGGGTTCGATGGGTCAGCTGCACCAAGAGCAGTGAGCCTTGGCGCTGGACCAGCCCATAGGCAGCCACGCGCTGGATGTCCTGAACGGCTTGCACCACGTCAGCGATCCTGCCACGAGCACTGACCGGTCTTCGTCCGGCGGGGCCCGCACGGCTTACGCCGAGCGGACCCGCCAGCCGAGAAACCGCAGGTAGCTGCGTGAGCCAATCCGGGCCACTGTCGGCACCTGACTCACGGTCCACCCACGATGCTCCAGGTACTCAAACCAGTCCTGATCAGGCTCACCGGACATTGCCGGCCAGTCGAATCGTTGCCAGTCCATGACACCTGACTTTCTGCCGAACTCTAGGAACTTCTGGAAGGGGTCCCTTGGGAAGGGGTAACCATAGATTCGGACATCCCGGACTAGTTCTTTAGTACTAGTTCAAGCTATTTTCGCCGCCGTCAGTCGTAGAAGGTTGAGCGGTTGAGGATCGAGCGCCTCCAAAGCAGACTCCGGTCGGTCGCACTCAGCCCGGCGGAATCAGCGGCGTCGGGCCACTGCGCCTCAATCGTCGAAACGATGTGGTCGACGACCTCCGTCGCCTCGGGTCGCGAGAGTCCGTAGTCGGCGCCCGCAGCCACACAACTCGAGAACTGGCTGGCCCTGCTTCCATCACGACCGATGGCCATGGCTTGGGCCGAGGTGTCGGTCGAGCGGACCTGCGGGGTCAGGTCAAACGCGGGCGTGGGTTCGAGCGACTGCCCGTCCCAGAACGCCGCGTGGTTGCGTGCGTGATCGTCGTTGTTCCCGATCGCGACGTTGAAGACAACCCGCTCGAAGAGGGTCCGACCGACAGCTTGAGGGGCGAGTCCCAGTTCCCGCAGGACGTCGAGCATCTCGGGGTACGAGCCGTAGCGAGCGCCGAGGAGGGCGTCGAAGCCCAACATTGTCAGCCCCGAGACGACGTGCCGTCGTCGGCCAGAGGGCAGTCGGTCGAAGCGCTCGATGAGAAGTACGGCCCGGCCCATCGACTGGATGACACGAGCGTTGGGAACGTCGATGCCGCAGCGACGCGCGAGCTCGATCGCGATGGCCTCCGCCCTGATGACGGGGTGGACGTCGGTGGAGACTGACAGCTTCGCGATGTACTCGACCCCCGCTTCGTCGCTGATGAGGACCTTCGGGTGCGCGCCTCCGATCGTGGTCCCGTCAATGAGGGCATCACCGATCGCCGGATTGAGCGGCTCACCGGCAAGGACCCGCTCGGCAGCGTCGTACAAGTCGTCGAGGCTGGCCGTGTCCAGCCGCGGGCGGTACTCCTCGGGACTCTCCTGGAAGTCGATGGCGCCGAGCCGGTTTGAGCCGGACTCGAGCATGTAGGTCTCGATGCTGAGCTCCTGGTCTCCCGAGCCCAAGCGGTTGCCGATCACCCGCTCACCCCAGGAGTCGGGGGTCGCGTCCTTGAGGCAGGCAGCGAGCGTCAGTCCGCCAAGCGGCTCTTGTGCTCCCCGTCGCATTGGCATCTCAGGCTCGTAGAGACTGATCGCATTCTCGTTGTCGAGGTAGGACCGCGCGTAAGTGAAGTCCAAGCGGTCCGCGGCAACGCGGTCGACGGCACCCGCGACGACGGGCTCCGATTCGCTGGGGAGCCACGTCCACACGAAGACGCGTCGCGCCCGATACGAGTCAGAAGTCATCGTCGGGCTCGACCTTCTTCCGGGGCTTGTCCACCCGGGTGGGCAGCAATGCCAGACGATCCCGTCCCTCACGACGCAGACGCGCAAGCTCGGCACGGTCCTCGGCACCGAACAGGGGGACTCCGACGATATCGGCGGCGTTGAACGCATTGCCAATAGAAACCGCCGGGTCCCCCGCCTCGATCGCAGCGACCGTGCGGCGGTCCACCCCGATGCGCTCAGCCAACTCGCTGGCGGTCCACCTGCGGGCAACGCGAGCAGCCTTGATCTGCTGACCGAGCACGGCAACTGCATCGGCAGCTCCCCGGCGAGGGGAAACGCGGATCCGAGCCATGAATGCTCCTTACTTCGTACCTAATCTAACATTAGATACGAAATAATGCACTTCATTGGCGTGGTCCTAGGAGCTGCTGGGTTCCAGTGCGGGATCGGCCGCTACGCGGCCATCGAGGCGGTGTAACCAGATGCCTCGTGCTGGCTCTCCGTTCACGGTGAGCAGCACGGGCAGGTCGGTGTCCAGGGCGCCGTGAAGGGTCCAGACCAGCTGCTGCATCACCAGCTCACCCGGAGGACAGGCAACACAGTCGATGTTGGGATACGGGTCCCACACGTCCTGGTCGACGTCGACGGTGATAACGTCGCTGTCGACGATCACCGAGTTCACCTCAGCAATGGGATAGCGGGCGTCATAGCCGAAGTTGAAGCCGTTGATCGC
>JAJAYM010000156.1 GCA_027117675.1 Actinomycetes bacterium
CCCACGAGCGCTCCGGCAGGATCCCGTTAGGCAGGACCGGGAAGTCGGACATCACAGCGGTGCCGCGTTGATCCAGCTGTAACCACTGCCGGGTGACGGAGCAATCACGTAGCCACCAACGGCCGGGACATCAACGCCCGGCGCAACCCTGCCCGCGCTGGATCGGTAGCGCCAGTCCGGGTCACGAAACCACAGGTGCTCGCCACCGCTAGGAGTCCTGACCCAGAACGTGGCAGGGACGTCACGCCCCTCGACCAGTCGCGCCCAGTTACCCGGTCCGTCCTCTCCACCCTTGATGTCGAGGTCGATCACCACAAGCCCCGAGAGCCCAGTCACAACCCCGAACAATGCCAGCAGCGGCAACTACAGCACTCCCCCAAACCTCAGCAAGGACCTCCGCGATGGCTTTTGCATGTGAAAACTCTGTCCTGTGAGAGATCTGTGAGAGCGGACATCCCAGCTGTTATCGACCACATACGCGGTAGACCCCTGGCCTGCACAAACACCGTCGGGACGACAGGATTTGAACCTGCGACCCCTTGACCCCCAGTCAAGTGCGCTACCAAGCTGCGCTACGTCCCGGTGCCCTAGTTCAAGGCCTGCCAACACTAACGCAACGGCGGGTGCTTGCCGGGGTCGGGACTCAGGCGGCACCGGGGCGGACGCCGGGCTCGTCAATCGTGAGAGTCCGCGCATCACCGTCCAACGTGGCGGCGACGCCGAACGGGATCGACGCAAGATGCGGGCCGTGCCCCAGAGGCAGTCCGTAGATGACGGGCACACCCAATGACCCGAGGTGCTGTTCCAAGACGTCCTCCAGAGACCGGTCTGCAACCACCTCAGGATCCGGCTGCCCACAACCATGCAAGTCGCTCACGACGAAGCCGGCCACCTCGTCGAAAGCTCCAGCCAACCGCATCTGCCAGAGCATCACGTCGAAATGGATCGTGCGGAGGTCCACCTCTTCGAGCATCACGATGGCGCCCGACAAGTCGAGCTCATAGGGGGTGCCGATCAGATGGTTCAGTGTGTAGAGGTTTCCACCGACCACGGGCGCCGACACACGACCACGTGCGATCGGACGGACGTAGGGGTCATCCGGTCGCCGTGGCACGTCTCCAGTCCCGCCGTCGGTCAACGCCTTGACTGCCGAGTCGAGGGTGAACGCCTCGCGGTCGCTCGACCCGAAGGATCCGAAGCCGGGTCCGTGAAAAGTACAGAGCCCCGAATGCTTGAGCAGCGCGGCCTGCAGGTTGGTGACATCGCTGAATCCCATGATGGCCTTGGGGTTCTCCGCGACCAGGTCATAGTCGATCAGCTGGAGCATCTCGATAGCGCCCACTCCACCCCAAAGGCAGAAGATGACATCAACCTCGTCATCGAGCAGAAGCGCATGTAAGTCATCGACCCGGTCCTGTGCAGGGCCAGCGACGTAGTCTTGCCTGGCCCAAACACTGTCGGTCAGTCGCACCCCATATCCGCGTGACTTCCACCATTCGATCGGACGCAGGACGTCGCTCCGGTTCTCGAAGGGACCTGAAGGGGCGAATACGCCGACTGTGCCTCCAGCGGGTAACGGACTTCCGAACCGAGTCGCTTTCACCTCTACACCCCTCGTCGAGGACCTGACGTCGTGACTACTTCTTGAAGCGCTTTTCGCGAACCTTCATCGTGACGTGGATGGGCGTTCCAACAAAGCCGTACTCCTCACGGAGACGTCGTTCGATAAATCGGCGGTAGCCGGATTCCAAGAACCCAGACGTGAAGAGCGCAAAAGTTGGCGGACGCGTGCCAGCCTGGGTGGCAAAGAGGATTCTCGGCTGTTTGCCCCCACGCACCGGATGCGGGTGCTCAGCCACCAACCGTCCAAGGAACGCATTGAGCTGGGCGGTCGGCACCCTCGTGGACCATCCTTCAAGCGCGGCATGGATCGCTGGAACAAGCTTGTCGACGTGCCGACCACTCTCGGCCGAGACATTGACCCGTGGTGCCCACGCCACCCGAAGCAGGTCGCGTTCGATCTCCTTGTCGAGGTAGTACCGGCGTTCATCGTCCATCAGGTCCCACTTGTTGTACGCAATAACCAGCGCGCGTCCTGCCTCAACAACCAGCGTGAGGATGCGGGTGTCCTGCTCGCTGATCGGTTCGCTCGCATCGATCAGTACGACGGCGATCTCCGCTTTCGCCAAGGCTGATTTCGTGCGCAGGCTCGCAAAGTACTCGCTGCCACTGGCTTCATGAACCCGTTTGCGGATGCCGGCCGTGTCGACGAATCGCCACTCCTCGCCGCCTAGCTCGATCAGCTCGTCAACCGGGTCGACGGTGGTGCCGGCAACCGAGTCGACAACCACCCGATCTTCACCGGCGAGTCGGTTCAGCAGGCTTGACTTGCCGACGTTCGGACGCCCGAGAAGTGCCACTCGGTGCGGTCCCCCTGCAACGACCGTTCCGTCCAGTTCCGGTGGCATGGCCGCGAGCATCGCGTCCAATAGCTCACCGGAGCCTCGGCCATGAAGTGCCGAAACCGGGAACGGCTCACCGAGACCCAGACCCCACAGCGACGACGCCTCCATCTCCCGCCGGGTGTCATCGACCTTGTTGGCAGCCAAGATGACTGGCTTGTTGGCGCGCCTCAGCACCTGAACGACAGCCTCGTCGGTGTCGGTGATCCCGACCTCGGCGTCAACGACGAGGAGCACGACGTCTGCCGCCTCCACCGCCATTTGTGCCTGTGCAGCTACCCGCGCCGCGAGCCCCCGAGCATCCGGTTCCCAACCCCCAGTGTCGACAACCACGAAGTCGCGCCCTGACCAGGTGGTGTCGTAGGCGACTCGGTCGCGGGTGACGCCGGGACGGTCCTCAACGACTGCCTCGCGGCGGCCGATGATGCGGTTCACCAGCGTTGACTTGCCGACGTTGGGACGTCCTACGACTGCCACGACCGGCACGGGGGCGTCGGAGACTGGAAGTTCGTCGTTCTCGCTCACGATGTCGCGAAACTCGGGATGCGGTCGCGCACCATCGCGACGACCTGGTCAATGACCTCGTCGAGCGTCAGGGCCGTCGAGTCGATCATGACTGCATCATCTGCCTGGGTAAGTGGTGAGAGTTCGCGGGTTGAATCGAGGTGATCGCGCTGGTCCAGCATCGCAGCGGTGCTCGCGACGCTGATGCCGTGGTCATGGGCCCACTCCGCGGCACGCCGTACGGCCCGAGCCTCGGTCGCCGCAACGAGGAAGATCTTCACCGCGGCATCTGGCGCCACCACGGTGCCGATGTCGCGGCCTTCCACGACCACAGCGCTGCGCTCCATGATTTCCCGCTGGATGGCGACAAGTCGCTCGCGAACGGCCGGCACCGCGCTGACCGCGCTCACCGACTCTGTGACGTGCGGGTCGCGAATCTCGGTGCTGACCTCGCGGCCGTTTACGTATACCCCCAGAGCCAGCGGGTCGACTGAAATGTCAAGCGTCGGCTCCCCTACGCGAGCAGTCACCGCCTCGGGGTCAGTGACGTCGACGCCTTCGTTGATCATCCACCAGGTGAGCGCCCGATACATCGCACCGGTGTCCACGTAGTTCCAACCGAGATGCGCAGCAACGCCCCGCGCCGTACTCGACTTGCCTGACCCGGAAGGACCATCGACGGCCACAGCGACCAGCGCACCCGTGGTGTCGTGCACCATGGCTGATCCCTCCTGTTGCTTCCCGTCGTGGTCGGCCCAGAGGCTACCGGGTTCGCGCCCAGTAAGTCGCTTTGGAAGCCGGGTCAGGTTAGTGCGACGACCAGCCGTCGTCGTGCAGTGCCTGGACGAGGACCGCTGCCTCCGCTGGCCGCACCGAGAGCTCGATGATGCCAACGGGATGGCCGGGTGAGTGCTCCAGAGCGATGTCCTCGACGCTGGACCCTGCCTTGGCCACCGTGGCGAACAGACGCGCGAGCGCACCCGGCTCATCGGGGATCACGACGGGAACGACGGTGTACGTCGTGGCCGGAGCCCCGTGCTTACCTGGAATTCGAGTAAAGCCCTCGAGACCTTTATCGAGAAAACTCTGAATGGTTTTATCGACATCTCGGCTTTCTAGCACTGGTGTCCCGATGACGCCTTGACCGTCGCCGACCGCCTGGGTAAGCGCCCGCGCCACCGCGGCCAGCTCATCGGCGAGGCGTCCGACCAGCGGCGCGAGGGCAGCCGCATTAGCCGTCAAGATCTCGGTCCACAGGAGGGGGTCACTGGCAGCAATTCGGACCGTGTCGCGCAGGCCTTGCCCGGCTAGCTCCATCGCTACCGACTCGGCCGACTTGAGTTGTCCAGCCACCGCGCTGGCCGCCACCTGGGGAAGATGGGAGACGCGCGCCACCGCGGCATCGTGGCGATGCGCGTCGACGATCAGCGGATCGGCGCCACAGTCACGGGCCAACTGCTCGACGAGCGCCACTCGGTCAGGTCCGGCCACGCCGTTGGGGCAGATCGCCCAAGGCCGGGCATCGAAGAGATCAGCCTGAGCGGCAACCGCACCGGACCGCTCA
Organism: Actinomycetes bacterium; assembly: GCA_027117675.1. Taxonomy (GTDB): domain Bacteria; phylum Actinomycetota; class Actinomycetes; order JAHEKZ01; family JAHEKZ01; genus JAHEKZ01. The sequence continues at coordinate 4,531 of JAJAYM010000156.1, forward strand.
CGTCCAGCCATGGGATGACCGCCAACAAATCGCTCTGAATGCCCTAATCTCTGCGCATGACGTTGAGGTTCAGTCTTAACACTGGCCACATCACTAATTGTCGATGATGGGTATAGTCGAAATGCTTGCTCCATGGCGCCAGCCATCGCAGAGGGTGGCACACAGAGCAGCACCACGTCCGGGTCGACCGGTGACCAGCCTGCAGTGCCTGCCCCCAGCTCGACCGCCAGCCGCTCAGCGCCCCGATCAGCATCAGCTATCCACACTGACCACTGCGTGCGCGACAACGCGAGGCCCACTGACGTGCCCAACAACCCGGCGCCGACGACCTGAATCGAATGATTCATTGAGCGAGGTCCTGACGAAGCACCTCGGCGCCCCTCAGGTAGACATGGACGATGTCGTGCCGAGGTCGGTCCAACTCGGCGTGCACCATGACCCGCACGACTCTCGGGAGGGCTCCCGCTATGTCGAGCTC
>JAJAYM010000157.1 GCA_027117675.1 Actinomycetes bacterium
CACACCTGGCTGGGGACGGCGGCGGCGCTGAGCGCGCTGCCGAGCGCGGCGGCTCGCCCCAGCCCCCGCCCGGGCGGCCCGGGGCGGGGGCTCGTCGATATCTCCAAGGACGCGCTCCAGGCGAAAGCGGCGTACGACTGGCCAACAACCATCGACCTTCCGGGCTATCGACCGGTGCTCAAGCCACACACCAAGCAGGTGCGCGAAACGGCCCGGCTCATCGTCGAGGCTCGTCGCCCCGTCCTCTATGTCGGTGGCGGCGTGCTGGCGGCTGGGGCGTCGGCAGATCTGATGCGCCTGGCAGAGCTCACCGGCATCCCGGTCGTGACCACCCTGATGGCTCGCGGCGCCTTCCCGGACAGTCACCCGTTGCACATGGGGATGCCAGGTATGCACGGAACCGTGGCCTCCGTCGGCGCGCTTCAAAAGTCAGACCTGATTTTGGCGCTGGGCGCCCGTTTCGACGACCGGGTGACAGGTCGCCTCGACACCTTTGCCCCAGACGCCGTCATCGTGCACGCCGACATCGACCCCGCGGAGATCTCCAAGAATCGAGTGGCTGACGTCCCGATCGTGGGCGACGCCAAGGAGGTCATCGTCGAGCTGATCGCCTCGGTGCGTGCCGAACATGAATCTGGTCGCGTCGGTGACTTCGCGGCATGGCGTGACACGCTCGAGCGCATGCAGGAGACTTATCCCCTTGGCTACAGCCCGGCCCCGGAGGGAACGCTCTCGCCCCAATACGTCATCGAGCGGCTTGGGGCCATCGCCGGACCCGAGGCTGTTTACACAGCTGGCGTCGGTCAACACCAGATGTGGGCCGCGCAGTTCGTCAAGTACGAACGGCCTGGCACGTGGTTGAACTCCGGCGGCCTCGGCACCATGGGCTTTGCCGTTCCGGCCGCCATGGGCGCGAAGGTCGGTCGTCCGGACGCGACGGTCTGGGCCATCGACGGTGACGGCTGCTTCCAGATGACCAACCAGGAGCTCGCCACCTGTGCCATCAACGACATTCCGATCAAGGTGGCGATCATCAACAACAGCAGCCTCGGCATGGTGCGCCAGTGGCAGACGCTCTTTTACAACGAGCGGTACTCCAACACCGACCTCCACTCGGTGCGCATTCCCGACTTCGTCACTCTCGCGCAGGCGTACGGCTGCGAGGGCCTGCTCTGCGAGAGCGCCGACGACGTCGACGCCACGATCGACAAGGCGATGGCGATCAACGACCGCCCGGTCGTCGTCGATTTCGTGGTGCACAAGGACGCGATGGTGTGGCCGATGGTGGCAGCCGGTACGAGCAACGACGACATCAAGTACGCGCGCGACATGGCGCCCGACTGGGACAAGGACGAACTGTGATGACCCGGCACACTCTCTCTGTTCTCGTAGAGGACCAGCCCGGCGTGCTGGCGCGCATCGCGTCGCTCTTCTCGCGCCGCGGCTTCAACATCGAGTCTCTGGCGGTCGGTCCCACCGAGCATGCGGGGATGTCGCGCATGACGATTGCCGTCAACGTCGACGACCTTCCGCTCGAGCAGGTCACCAAGCAGCTCAACAAGCTGATCAACGTGCTCAAGATTGTCGAGCTCGACCCGGGAACGGCGATCCAACGTGAGCTGCTGCTGGTGAAGGTCAAGGCCGATTCCCACACCCGGTCACAGGTGCTTGAGACGGTGCAGCTGTTTCGGGCGAAGGTCGTCGACGTGTCTCCGGATGCGGTGGTGATCGAGGCCACCGGCAACGCCGACAAACTCGACGCGCTGCTGCGAGTGCTCGAGCCGTTCGGTGTCAAAGAACTGGTGCAGTCCGGCATGGTGGCCGTCGGCCGTGGCCCACGCTCCATCACCGACCGCACAGTGCGGGTGGCCGATCGACCTGCCTGACCCCAAGAGCCTGTCTGGCTCTCGTTCTCGGTAGGTTCTCCGTGCCTGCCCCTTGAGAAAGGACCCCTCGTGGCCGAGCTGTTCTACGAAGACGACGCCGATTTGTCGGTTGTCGCTGCCAAGAAGGTGGCCGTGATCGGATACGGCAGCCAGGGGCATGCGCACGCGCAGAACCTGCGTGACTCCGGGGTTGACGTTCGCGTCGGACTTCGCGAGGGGTCGGGCAGCCGCGCAAAGGCAGAGGCGGACGGCCTGCGCGTTGTGACTCCGGCCGAGGCGACCACTGAGGCCGACGTCATCATGATCTTGGCACCCGACCACGTACAGCGAACTCTCTATACCGAAGAGATTGAGCCCAACCTGACCGCCGGCAAGGCGCTGTTCTTCGGCCACGGCTTCAACATCCGGTTCGGCTACATCAAGCCGCCGGCTGACGTCGATGTCTGCATGGTCGCTCCCAAAGGGCCCGGCCACCTGGTCCGTCGGGAGTACAGCGCCGGCCGTGGCGTCCCGGTCATCGTCGCCGTTGAGCAGGACCCGTCCGGCAGCGCGTGGGCACTGGCCCTCTCGTACGCCAGGGCCATCGGGGGCCTGCGGGCCGGCGGCATCAAGACCACGTTCACCGAGGAGACTGAGACCGACCTCTTCGGCGAGCAGGCAGTGCTTTGCGGTGGCGCTTCGCAGTTGGTGCAGTACGGCTTCGAGACGTTGATCGAAGCCGGCTACCAGCCTGAGGTCGCCTACTTCGAGTGCCTTCACGAGCTGAAACTGATCGTCGACCTCATGTACGAGGGCGGGATCGCCAAGCAGCGTTGGTCGGTCTCCGACACCGCTGAGTACGGCGACTACGTCTCTGGCCCCCGCGTCATCGACCCGCGGGTGAAGGAGAACATGAAGGCGGTTCTCACCGACATCCAGTCCGGCGCCTTCGCCGCTCGCTTCATTGCTGATCAAGATGCCGGTGCGCCGGAGTTCAAAGCGTTGCGCGCGCAGGGCGAGCAGCATCCCATCGAGACGGTCGGTCGCGACCTGCGCGAGATGATGCCGTGGATCGAGTCAGGCGACTCCGACTACACCGAAGGCACCGCCGCCCGCTAGCGACGGTAGCCTCAGCTGACGAGTTGCTGCCTCCACTTCGGAGGCGAAATCCATCTGACTGTCGATCTTTCGAAGGTTTCGCCGTGCCCACACCTGTCAAGCCTGTCGTGCTCATCGCCGAAGAGCTCTCCCCGGCCACCATCGAGGCTCTCGGCCCTGACTTCGAGATCCGGCACTGCAACGGTGCCGACCGTGCCGCGCTGCTGCCAGCGATCGCCGAAGCTGACGCCGTCCTCGTGCGCAGTGCCACCCAGATCGACGCCGAGGCGCTGGCGGCTGCGCGCAGGCTCAAGGTCGTCGCGCGCGCCGGCGTGGGACTCGACAACGTCGACGTCCCAGCCGCAACTCAGGCCGGTGTCATGGTGGTCAACGCACCGACCTCGAACATCGTCAGTGCCGCAGAGCTGGCCGTTGCCCTGCTGCTCGCGGCAGCGCGCAACATTGCGCCGGCGAACGCTGCCCTCAAGAACGGCGAGTGGAAGCGCTCGAAGTACACCGGCGTGGAGGTCTACGAGAAGACGGTCGGCGTAGTCGGCCTGGGGCGCATCGGTGTTCTCGCTGCGCAGCGCCTCATGGCGTTCGGCACCAAGGTGATCGCGTATGACCCTTACGTGCAGCCTGGACGTGCCGCGCAGCTCGGAATCTCACTCGTCGACCTCGACACGTTGCTCACCGAGAGCGACTTCATCACGGTCCACCTGCCCAAGACGCCGGAGACGGTCGGCCTGATCGGTGAGGCCGAGCTGCGCAAGGTCAAGCCCTCGGTGATCGTCGTCAACGCTGCCCGCGGTGGGATCGTCGACGAGCAGGCACTCGCCGACGCGGTCGCCGAGGGCCGCGTCCACGCCGCCGGTGTCGATGTCTACGCCAAGGAGCCCTGCACCGACTCGCCGCTCTTCGAGCTCGAGCGCGTCGTCGCCACTCCGCACCTTGGTGCGAGCACCGATGAAGCCCAGGAGAAGGCCGGGGTTGCCGTCGCGAAGTCGGTGCGCCTTGCCCTCGCGGGCGAGTTGGTTCCGGACGCCGTCAATGTCGAGGGCGGCGTGATCGACGAGGACGTGCGCGCCTTCATTCCGCTGGCCGAAAGGCTCGGGCGCATCTTCACTGGCCTTGCGGGGGGTGCACCCGAAGGCCTCACCATCGAAGTGCGCGGAGAGATTGCCGACTCCGACGTTCGTGTACTCGAGCTCGCGGCCCTCAAGGGTGTCTTCGCTGCTGTTGTTGACGAGCAGGTCTCTTACGTGAACGCCCCGGTTCTTGCGTCCGAGCGTGGGGTGGACGTGAACCTGACCGTCGACCCATTGAGCCCCGACCACCGCAACCTCGTCACCGTTCGAGGGGGACTGGCTGACGGACGACAGCTCTCTGTGAGCGGAACCCTCACGGGACCAATGCAGATCGAAAAGCTTGTCGAGATCGACGACTACGACCTTGACCTGCAGCCGGCCGAGCACTTGGCGTTCTTCCGCTACCACGACCGTCCGGGAGTGGTGGGCGAACTCGGACGCATCCTTGGTGAGCACGGCGTCAACATCGCGGGGATGCAGGTGAGCCGTGACGAGCAAGGCGGTCATGCTCTCATCGCGATGACCGTTGACTCGCCGATCGATCCGCAGGCGTTGACCGAGATCGTCGAGGCGATCGGTGCGCACGAGGGCCGCTCGCTCGATCTCGACGATCTGCTCTGAGCCGACATTCGGCGTCACTCCCATATTTTGAGACAGGCTAACCACTACCTGAGACCGCCTCGTACTCTTGAGGGATGGTGCACTCGTACAGGCTCGCTGTCATCGCCGGTGACGGCATCGGCCCTGAGGTTGTCGCCGAGGGCCTAAAGGTGCTCGACTCCGTCTCTACACGCCACGACGTCGCCTTTGCTCGCACCGACTACGATCTCGGCGCGCAACGCTGGCACCGCACCGGCGAGACGCTGCCGGACAGCGTCTTGGAGGAAGTAAGAGCGCACGACGCGATTCTCCTCGGCGCAGTCGGTGATCCGAGTGTGCCGAGCGGCGTCCTCGAGCGCGGGCTGCTGCTGCGACTGCGCTTCGAGCTCGACCACCACGTCAACCTTCGACCGGTCAAGCTCTATCC
>JAJAYM010000158.1 GCA_027117675.1 Actinomycetes bacterium
GGGTACCTCTCCGCCCGCTCCGCCGCGCTCTCGCAGGACACCCTGTCGTTGAGACGCACGCACTCGGCCAGCGGCACGTCGGCATCTGCCGCGATGTGCCGGAAATGTTCGATGTCCGCAGGATCGCAACCGATGGTGGCAACGACGTCCAACCCGTCGGTTGCGTTGCTCACGACCAGGACCGCGCCGCTGGCTTCCACGGCCTCTCGAGCCCGCCGCAGCACCGACCGGAGCTGATCGTGGTCGGCAGCAACTCCTTCGGTGATCACCACCCCGCGCATCGAGGCGACGGCCTGCTCATCGAGCCTGCGCTGACCAGCCACACCCCACCCCTCCCTGCCGTCGCCGTCGCCGTCGGCCCAGGATGACAGGACCCGCGTCGGGGCACGAGGAGGGGTCGGCGGCGGTCAGTGGCAGCGGACCGCGGCCCGACTGGCGTGGGCGGGCCCGATCCCTACCCTTCCTGCGGCTTGAGCGCGACCTCGAACCAGACGGTGGTCCGATTCTCGTGGCTGAGTCCCCAGGTGCTGGCCAGCGTCTCGACCAACCACCGACCACGCCCAGAGGTGGACCACTCGTCGGGTTCGCCCGGTCGCAGCAACCCGTTCGACGCGGTGCCGTGCACCTCGACGCGGACCCGGTCCCGCAGGCGGGTCACGTACAGCCCTCGACTCTTGATCAACTCATCCTGAGCGACGTTCTCGTCACTCATTTACGCCTCGGCGCCGAAGGGGTACCCAATCGCGCGTCAACGAAGCTCGGGCGCTTTGCTCAACTGCGACCGGAGCTTGATGAGGCCATCGCGCATGCGGGTCTTGACTGTCCCGAGCGGAAGCCCGAGAAGACTCGCCACCTCGCCGTAAGTGCGCCCTTCGAAATAGGCAAGGCAGATCGCCTCACGCTGCAGGGCGGTGAGTGTTAACAGCGCCTTGCGGACTCGCACACACTCGCTGGACGTCTCAGCAGTCTCTGCTACATCGTCGCCATTGACGGCGCGACTCTGCAATCGTGCCCACCGACTCTCGCGCTCCACAGATGCCTGTGCCGATCGGACCCGGTCTACTGCGCGGCGGTGTGCCAGCGTCAGCGCCCAAGTGTGTGCTCCGGCTCTCTGAGGGTCGAAGCGTGCGGCGGTCCGCCACAGTTCGACGAACACCTCCTGGGTCACTTCCTCAGACTGTGCCCGGTCGTAGACCACCGCGCGAACCGCGCTGAACACCCGGCCGGACGTTCGGTCGTAGAAGGCTTCAAAAGCGGAGGTTTGGCCTTTGCCAACTCTCATCAAGAGCTCGTTGAGCGACAGGGTCCCAAGCTCGTGCACCTGAACAGTCGGACTACGCTCAGAGGCCGCGTGATGAACTTCGATCGACCCCACATCAACATTGGTCGGCAGGTCCGTTGGCGCATCCTGCGCAGAGTCCGGCATGCGGAGGGACGGATCTTTCACGACGACGCCGGGGACGTGGCTGTCATGCCTCACCGATATCGACGATCCGATGAAGGCTCCGGTCGGACAGCGTGCGACCGGGGCGATCGATCTCGACACTGACGGCGTGGTGGGCCACGGGGACCCCCCTCTCTAGGTACTGCAGTTCTTCCCTGCAATCTCGTTCTCAAACATCAATCGAAGCTGGCACAGTCACCGCTGAGGCCGGGCGCGTGACTGCGCTGTGCCTTAACGCCGCGGCGTTAAAGCACAGACCGCTTCGACGACCGCAGAGATTCTCGAGGTCAAACCAATCCGCGGCGCCGGCGACTCCGAATCAACTGATGACTAGACGCCCCGATGGGGTCTCGTCTCATCGGCCAGACGGCGAACCACGCCAGGCCTTAGGAGGGAAATCAATGAATCGCCTAACGAAAGCGGCTGCTGCCGCTCCAGCAATGAGCCTGATCGCTCTAATGACACTCGCCGGTCCGGCCAGCGCCGCGGACGGTTCTACACAGGCTCAGTTGCAGGCGCTCAATGAATCGGGTGCGAGTGGCAGCGCAATGGTCACGGTGAGCGGCAACATGCTTACGGTCAAGCTGGCCTCTCAGGGTCTGCTTGCTGACCAGCCGCATGCGGCGCACATCCACTTCACGGCTGAAGCCCGCCACGAATGCCCCATCGCCAAGGACGACGCAAACGGCGATGGAAACATCAACACCACCGAAGGCGACCCTGCGTACGGCGAAGTTGTCGTCTCGCTGACGAAGACCGGTGACACATCAGCCGACTCCGTGCTCGCCATCAATCGGTTTGACACCGCTCCTGGTGGAACGATCAACTACGAACGCGGCTCGATTCAGGTCAATGATGATGTAGCCCAAGCCGTGGTCGACGGTGAAGCCGTTGTCGTCGTGCACGGTGTCGACTACAACGACTCCGGCAAGTACGACGGCAAAACCAAGTCGGACCTTGACCCGAAACTGCCGACCGAGGCCACTGACCCCGCGCTCTGCGGAACGTTGAACATTTCGCAGATGGGTTCAACCCCCACTGGTGGAGCCGAGACAGGCTCAGGCTCGACGACAGGTGTTGAGAACGAAGGAATCATCGCGCTCGGTGGCGTGACCTTGCTCGGAGGGCTTGCGCTCGCCATGCGACGTCGTTTCGTCAGCTCCAACATCAGCTGATGCAGAACGCTGAGCCCGGAGACAACAGAACTCCGCGCCAGCGTCACGGCTTGCTCATGACGATTGCCATCGCGTCCCTCCTCATCGGAGGAGGGCCCGCGGTGGCGATCGGAGTTGCCAACCAGGACCCAAATCCCCCCAGCCCGTCCGTCGATGCCCGGGGATCGCTCACCACCACACAACCGAGCAGCGATCCGTCTTCTAAGGCCACGACATCGCCGAAACCTGGTGCGAGCTCAAGCAAAGCTGGGGTCGCTCGCCCCGTGGCGATCCAGATCCCCTCGATTGACGTTTCGTCGCCCTTAACGGTGATCGGACTGCAGGCCGACGGCTCCCTGGAAGTTCCGCAGCCGGGGCCGGACTACGACAAAGCCGCATGGTTCGGTGACTCCCCCGCTCCCGGCGAGATCGGTCCAGCAGTGATCGAAGGGCACGTAGATGGCCCGGTCAACGGTCCATCGGTGTTCTATCGGTTGGGCGAACTGCAACCGCGCGACAGGTTGAGCGTTACCAGAAGGGACGGCACGACCATCCGCTTTGAGGTTTACGCTGTCCGGCTATTCGCGAAGAGTCGATTTCCAACCCTCAAAGTCTACGGAAACACCGCAGAACCCGAGCTCCGCCTGATCACTTGCGGCGGACCGTTCGATCCCAACCGGGATGAAAGCGGCTACACCGACAACGTTGTGGTCTTCGCGCGACAGGTCTAGACCCAATCTTGTGATGTATGATTCATGCAATGCGTGCCCTGGACCCCGGTAACGCGTCGAATGACTTCGATGTGACGGGATGGCCACATGACACACGCTGGGCAGTTGACGTCTGAGTCGCCGACCTCGTTGAGCTATCACCCGGCGCCTGGACAAGTACTTCGGTTCACCGGTGAGGTGGATTTAGCCACCGCCGACTCCTTGCATGGACAGTTTCTAGAGCATCTCAGGCTTTCGGCAGAGACAGTGGTCGGCATCGACCTGTCTGCCGTTTCGTTCATGGACTGTGCGGGGCACCGCCCCTCGCGGGCTGGTTGATCCGTGGCGCGGGAACGAGCGCAACAGATCTTGACCGACTTAAAGGAATCCAGTCAGTCGAGCGATCCGAGTCTGCCGCAGCGCCTGCTGGAAGCGTGCGCGGCTGCGCTGCCTGTCACCGGAGCGGGGCTCCTCGTCATGACGAACACTGGTCCTGGCGCCATCCTGGCCGCCACCGACGGGCCGGCCCGAGTAATGGAAGAACTGCAGTTCACCCTCGGAGAAGGACCGTGCATCGAGGCCACTCGATCCGGCCGCCCGGTGCTTCAGCCTGACCTGGCCGCCACTGCCCCATCTCGATGGCCAGGATTTGCCGCTGGCGCCCTCGACGCAGGCATCGGGGCGATCTTCGCCTTTCCGCTCCAAGTGGGAGGCATCCGCGTGGGTGTCCTCGACCTGTATCGGAACAGGCCCGGGCCCCTGGCGGACCCAGATTTAGCCGAGGCACTCGATTTTGCCGACGCCGCCACAACCGTCCTGCTTCACCTGCAGGCCCAGAATGGACCCGACGGAGTGGTCACCCTTCTCGAGGACCGCAATGAGGTTCACCAAGCCACTGGAATGATCTCGGTCCAGACGGGGCTGGGCCTGGCTGACGCGCTGCTGCTCCTTCGGGCGCACTCCTACGCTGAGGAGCGCGGCATCCTGGATGTTTCGAGAGACGTCGTTTCACGAATAATGAGCTTTGCCGTCCGCGGCCGACTCCAGGAGTAGATTCGAGGCCGTCGCCCGAATGCGGAGCTAGGGAAAGGATCGGGGATGAGCCGGGAGCAGCGTCTGGCGCGCGTATTCGTCGAACTCGCTGACACTTTGATCGCAGAGTTCGATGTCATCGACTTGATGCAAACACTTGCCGACCGCAGCGTCGAGTTGCTTCACGCAGATGCTGCCGGTCTGATGCTGGCCGACCAGCGAGGGCGGCTGCGCGTCATTGCGTCCTCCGAAGAAGCGGCCCAACTTCTTGAGATCTTCGAGCTGCAAAACTCCGAAGGCCCATGTTTGGACTGCTTCCTTAGCGGCCAGCCAGTTGTCAATCTCGAAGCAGAAACCATGCAAACCCGATGGCCCAATTTTTGGCCCCGATGTGCAGCCGCAGGTTACCGTTCCGTGCACGCACTCCCCATGAGGCTGCGCGATGAGGTGATCGGTGCGATCAATTTGTTCAGCCACTCAGCCTCAAAGATGAGCACCGACGACATGGTCGTCGGGCAAGCATTCGCCGACGTTGCCACCATTGGGCTGCTTCAAGAGCGCGCTGTACAGGAAAAACCAATGCTTGCCGAACAGTTGCAGTCGGCCCACAACAGTCGGGTGATCGTCGAGCAGGCAAGGGGTGTGCTCGCCGAGCGCGCTGGCGTAAGCGTCGATCAGGCGTTCACCACCATGCGCACTTACGCTCGAACAAACGGGTTAGGACTCACCTCCGTTGCTTCGCAGGTGATCGACGGCTCCCTGGACGGCGGGGAGCTGCAACCGACCTGACCCTCGATTCTTGCCGCATCGTCACTCAACGAACCGCCATTGGCCTCCCTCCCGAGAGTCAGCCAGGTCATCTCGCCGCGATGGAGTGGCTCGTGGGCGGTTCGTGGCAAGTTTCGGTGTCAGACTCATGGCATGACGACGAACACCCCCCACCAAGCTCACCAAGACGACATCGGCTGCGACATGGCCCATGGGCTCGTCCCCTCCCCAACCGGCGGACGTCGGCTCGTTGCAGTGTTTGCCTCCCCCGTGGCCCACCAGCTCATACATTTCGGGGCACATGTCGGATTCGAGGTGATGATTGTCGATCCTGACCTCGAGCGCGCCGCCGCCACGAACAACTGCGTGACCGCGTTTTCGATGGCCAAGCTCGATGAGGCCACCGACGTCGTCGTAACTGATCACGACCGAGCCGAACTCGGCGAGCTCCTTGCCCAAGCCTTGCGAGCCACCACGCGTTGGATCGGAGTCATGGGAAGCCTCCGCCATACAGCTCCGCATATCGAGGCACTACGCGAACGGGGGTTTGCCGACGCGGAGATCGCGCGCGTGCATCGTCCGATCGGCCTCGATATCGGCTCGCACTCCCCAGGCGAGATTGCTCTTAGCACGGTTGCCGGTCTGCTCGCTGACCGAAACGGTCGAAGCGGCGGGCCGTTCACGACGGCCTGAGGCGTCAACCGGAGGCGAGCGGCGAACGCGGGAGCGGAAGGGATTAGCGGAGACCTGGGACCCGACGGCTCCGTTCTGGTTCGCGTTCGTAGGCTCTGGCATCACGCTGGTCCTCGTGTGGCGCTAGCTTCCAACGATTGCGCACACCGAGACCGCAGCCTGACCCGAAGGCTACTCTTGACTGATTCCAGAAAAGCGGGCAGGCTCAAGGGGTGCCCCCCGCCCTAGATGTTGAGGATCTGCTGCGTGGGGCTGACCTCCGCGTAACGCGGCCTCGCGTGGCTGTCCTCAACGCGGTGTATGACTACCCGCATGCCGACACCGATTCGATCATCGGTGTCGTCCGTGCCGACTTGGGCGAAGTGTCGACCCAAGGTGTCTACGACGTGCTGCGTGCACTGACGAGCGCCGGTTTGGTGCGACGAATCGAACCATCTGGCTCAGTCGCACGCTACGAGTCACGCGTCGCCGACAATCACC